>CAZANJ010000334.1:0-4066 GCA_964486415.1 uncultured Anaerolineales bacterium | reverse complement strand
CGCCGGAAGGGGTAGGCCCGCTGGCTCCGGGCGACGTGGTGGAGGTCGAGGTGGAGCACGTTGGCGCACTGCGGAATTCGGTCAGGAGTGAGTAGAGATGTTCCGAAGTATAGCACAAGAGCTTTCACACTGGCTTTCTTCCGGGGAGCGAGTCGCGCTGGCGACGGTGGTCTGGGCCGAGGGCTCATCGCCGCGCCCCGTGGGAGCCCGCATGGCGGTGACCTCTTCCGGCAAGATGACGGGCTCGGTCAGCGGCGGCTGCGTCGAAGGAGCGGTCTTCGAGGCAGCTCAAGAGGTACTGAGCGATGACGCTCCCCAACTGCTCCGCTACGGCGCGGTCGACGAGCAGGGCTGGGAGGTGGGGCTGGCCTGCGGCGGCACCATCGAGGTCTACGTCGAGCAGCTGAGGGAGATCCATCGGCGGCTGCTGAAGGCGCTGCTGGCGGAGGAGACGGTCGCCCTGGCCACGCGCCTCGATGGCGGCGGGCACTTGCTGGCCTGGCCCGACGGTCGGCTGGAGGGCGATCATTCCCTTGCCCCTGAACTGAGCGCCCTTTTCCCCGGCCCCGCCCACGAGCTGCGCCGCGAATTGGATGGGGGGCTATTTCTCGATGTCTTCACCCGACCGCCGACGCTGACCATCGTGGGCGCGGTCCATATCGCCGTGCCGCTGGTTACGATAGCGCGGACGTTGGGCTTCCACGTGCGGGTGGTGGACGCCCGGCGCGCCTTCGCCACCGAGGAGCGTTTCTCCCAGGCGGACGAGCTGATCATCGGCTGGCCGGAGGAGGGGTTGGAGCTGGGCTATCTGCGCCCCAGGGACGCGGTCGTCATCCTGACCCATGATCCCAAGTTCGACCTGCCGGCGCTGGAGATCGCGCTGCGCAGCGAGGTGGGGTATGTGGGGCTGCTGGGCTCGAAGAGCACGCAGGAGAAGCGGCAACAGGCGTTGCGCGATAGGGGCTTCAGCGTGGAAGAGCTAGCCCGTATCCACGGGCCGGTGGGGCTCGATCTGGGCGGACGCTCGCCGGATAGAATAGCGCTGGCAATCATGGCCGAAATTGTGAGTTGTGGGTTGTAGGTTGCAGGTTGCAAGTTTGCAGATTCTCCATTTCCATTCTCAATCCATCTCTTCGATGTTCCAGAGTTCGGATCGCTGTGTGGAATCGGGGGCCAGGCCGGTGACCGAGGTGTGGGCCAGGGTGATCCTCAGATGCTGGAAGAGTGGCAGGGCGGGCAGCCGCTCGGAGAAGATGCGTTGGGCTTTCGCCTCTGCGCTCCGCTCCTGCTCACTTCCTGGAGGGGCCTCAAGCGCCGCGCGGCAGGCGGTGTCGTATTCGTCGTCGAGGAAGCCGACCATGTTGGGCTGATTCCAGCGCCCATCGTCCGGCGTGCGACTGCTGATGAAAAGATCGCAAAGTGAGATTGACGCGGCGTGCCAGGAGAATTGGGCCAGGTCGAAGCGTCGCCCGAAAAGCACCCCCTCCGGCCCGGGCGCGAAGAGCGCCTCAGCGGGCAAAATCGCCAGCTCCGCTTGAACGCCGCAAGCGCCCAGGTGCTCGTGGATCAGTTGGGCACTGCGAACGCGCAGCGGATCATCGGTCGTGTGATAAGCGACCCGCAGAGGAGTGCCATCGGCGACGCCGGGGATATTGTGAGCCTCTCGCACCCCGTCGCCGTCCTCATCATACCAGCCGGACTGCGCCAGCAGTTTCTGCCCCGCTTCTTGATCATATGACCAGGTAGTCAATCCCTCCCCCGCGTAGAGGGGATGTTCGGGCGGCAGATAATTATGGAGCACGCGCCCGGCTTCCCCCAGTACCTCCCTCGTGATGGCCTCCCGGTCGATGCAAAGCGCGATCCCATGCCGCACCCGCACATCCTCGAAGAAATCGGGCCGCTCATATCCCAATGCCGGGCTGATGCCGAAGGCCAGGAGTTCCCAGCGGGTATCCTGGACGGGCAGGGCCTGGATTTGCGGCGGCAGGGCTTGCTGCTCCCCACTCAGCAGTTCTCCCAGCACCTCATCCGCAGCCTCGTGAGTGACGATGTCACACTCCCCGCTCAGAAGCTGCTCCGCCAACGCTCTCGGCTCGGCGATGAAGCGGAAGATGATCCGATCCACGCGCGGCAGTCCCTCGGCGGTGCGGAAGTAGAAGGGGTTGCGCACGGCGGTGATGTGATCGCCCTCTGCCCACTCGCGGATGGTGAATGGCCCCCAGCCGACGGGGCGCCGGGTCGACACCTCTGCGGTGAGCAATTCAGTGGCGGAGAGGCGGCCCCACGTGTGGCGCGGCAAGGGGTGCCAGAAGTTGAGCCAGTAGGATTGATCCTGGAAGCCGGGAACGCCGCGCCAGACCACCGTGTGGGCGTTCACGGCGCGATAATCGGCAGTGCGCTCGATGATGTGTTTATCCGTGGGTGTGGCGGGATCGGCGGCCAGCTCGAAGGAGAAGACGGAATCGTCGGCGGTGAGGGGTACGCCATTCGACCATTGGAGCCCCGGCCGGAGCGTGAAGGTGACGACCATGCGCTGCATGGGCAGCGGCGCGCCATCGAAGATCACGCGGCGCCCGTCCACATCTTCGACTATCATACCGGAGATCAGTTCGACCACTTCGCCGTTGGCGGCGAGCACCCTATCGCCCGACTGGACGGAGACGGTCTCGGTCGCGGCGTTGTTCTCGGAGGAAGCCAGGTCAGGAAGTCGGGAGAGGATGACGGGCTGGTAGGTATAGGCCCGGTTATCCAGCGGGCCGTCGTAGATGGCCTGCCAGACGTGCCGGGCGGCCGTGTCAGCGGTGCCGTAGAGGTACAGACTTTCGGGCTCTTCGGGCATGCACACGGTGAGAACCTTGGGCTCCGGCGTGGGCGAGGGAATGGGGGTGGGCGAAGGGGGCAAAGTCGGCGTTGACGGATCCTTGGGGGCGGCGCATGCTGCGCACAACATCAGAAGAATAAGAACAGTAAGCGACGTGAGAGCTTTCAATGTTTCCAATCCGCGATTGATTACAATGCGCTAGCCTAGAATGGTTCAATCTCTGAGATTGAACCATTCTGTCACTAGCGGCCTTATGAGTTCCCATCTAGGGTGCAGTACCGCGCCGCCGCTAGGCGTGGTCCCGGATTGGACCATCTCCCGGCCTATCACGTGGTGATCGATGTTATCCGCCCCGACGCGGCGCAAGATGAGGGCGAACCGCTTGATCTGATCGGAGGTCAGGTCGGTGTCGATGTAGCTCATCGTCGTCCAGTAGGCGGAGGGCAGTCGGGGCCAAACTCGTGGGTCGAGCAGACGCTGGGCCAGGGCGTGGAGCACTTGCTGCTGGCGCTCGGTGCGCTCGAAATCGGAGGAGCCGTGACGGGAGCGGGCATAGCGCAAGGCGGTCTCGCCGTCCATATGCTGCGGGCCGGCGGGGATCTCGATGCGAGTGGTGCCATAATCCTCGGTGGGGTAGGCGTCGTCCACGATGGGCTCCTCGACCACTATATCGATCCCGCCGACGCCATCGACCATGGCACGGAAGCCGTCGAAGTCCAGGCGCACGTAATGGTGAACCGGCACGCCGAAATTCTGGGCCACGGTCTGCATGGCGAGCACGGGGCCCTTCCCCTCGGCCTTGTTCTCGCCCCAGAAGTGAGCGGTGTTGATGCGCGCTTGACCCTGGCCGGGGACAGCGACGTAGAGATCGCGCGGGATGGAGAGGAGTGAGATGCGCGGCTCGTCGGGACGGACGGCGACCAAGATCATAGTGTCGGAGCGGACGACGTAGCCCTGACCGGGGCGGCGGTCGATGCCCAGAATGAGCAGATTGACCGAGGAGCCAGACGCGCCGGAAGGCTCCGTGATGAACTGCAACAGGGAGATTCCGCCGCAGACCAGCCCCCCGACGATGAGGAGCGAGCCCAGCGCGATAAACAGCGAGGATGAACAGGATCGGTTATTTCTGGTCATATCAAGTCGAGCGGATTGTAGCACCGGCAAGGGGGGCTGTCAACCAATGGGATGTGAAGGGTTTTCGAAGCGATTCAAAAATCGGCGGGTATGGAAACCCGCCCTACATCC
>CAZANJ010000333.1:0-4070 GCA_964486415.1 uncultured Anaerolineales bacterium | reverse complement strand
CAGAACGCCTCTGGCGGCCTCTGGAGGGCCTTGGAACTGCTACGATTTCCCCACAAGGCTCTGAGTTGGGCGGGATTCCCAAATATGATATAATCACAAAGAAGGAGGCGCAAATGAGACAACCATCACTCACCATCGGCATCGAGGAAGAATACCAGATCATCGACCCTGAGACGCGGGAGCTGCGCTCCTACGTGCAACAGTTTCTAGAACAGGGTCAGGCCGTGCTGCCCGATCAGATTCACCCGGAGTTCATGCAATCTCAGGTGGAAGCGGGCACGCAAGTTTGCCGCGACATCCAGGAAGCACGCCAGGAAGTAATCCGCATGCGGCGCTTGATCCTGGATCTGGCGGAGAACGAGGGCCTGTGGGTGGCCGCGGCCGGCACCCATCCCTTCTCATCCTGGGCGCGGCAGGAAGTCTCGCCCTTCGGGCGCTATCCGGAGCTGGTGCGCTTCTTGCAGGATGTGGGGCGGCGACTGTTGGTCTTCGGAATGCACGTCCACATCGGCCTCGAGGACAGGGAACTACGCATTGAGGTCATGAACCAGTTCCGCTACTTTCTGCCCCATCTGCTGGCTCTCTCGACCAGCTCCCCCTTCTGGCACAATCGCAACACGGGGATGAAATCCTACCGCAGCGTGGTCTTCGAAAACCTGCCGCGCACCGGCATCCCCCCGCAGTTCAGCTCCTGGGCCGAGTACCGCAGATATGTGGACGCTCTCTTGACCACGGGCAGCATCGCCGAGCCGACTCACGTCTGGTGGGACGTGCGCCCCAGCGAGAAGTTCCCCACGCTGGAAGTGCGCATACCGGATATGTGTACCCGTGTGGAGGAAACGCTTTGCCTGGTGGCGCTGACACAGGCCATCGTGGCCAAGTTGGTGCAATTGCGCCGCGTCAACCAATCCTGGCGCCTCTACCGCAAGCACATGATCGACGAGAATAAATGGCGCGCGCTGCGCTACGGCTGCGGGGGCAAGCTGATCGATTTCGGCAAGCTGGAAGAAGTGGCATTTCCCACACTGATCGAGGAAATCCTGGAGTGGGTGGATGACGTGGTGGATGAACTGGGAAGCCGCGCTGAAGTCGAATATGCCCGCACTATCCTGGAAGAGGGCACCAGCGCAGACCGCCAGTTGGCCGTCTATCGCCGCACGGGCGACCTGCGGGCGGTGGTCGATCACGTCGTCGCGGAGACACAGGAAGGCGTCAAAAGCGAGTAGCGAATCAGGCAGCATCTTGGAGGCTCTTATGTCCAGTATCAAAATTTTAACCGTGCAGGGTATTGAGATCAAGATACACGCCACATTCCCCTTGATCTTGATCTGGGCCGCCGTGCAGTTCGGCTTCTTGAGCGCGGGCGGATTTTCGTTTTCGGGGGCCGCTTTCGGCATCGTCATCACGCTGCTCCTTTTCGTTTGCGTCGCGATCCACGAGCTGGCGCACAGCCTGACCTCGACCTGGATGGGCTATCCGGTGAAGGACATCGTACTGCTCCCGCTGGGCGGCGTCTCACAGATTGAGAAAATGCCCAAAGGGCCGGGGCAGGAGCTTCTTATGGCCATCGCCGGTCCGCTGAGCAATGTCGTCATCGCCTTTGTCCTATTCATCTTCAGCATCTTCACGCCAGTTAGTATGTTCGCCGGCCTACGCCGCATGTTTATGGACCCTGCCAGCTTGGGATGGAAGGACACCCTGCCATACCTCGCCTTCACCAACCTGGGATTGGCCGCCTTCAATCTGATCCCCGCCTTTCCAATGGACGGCGGACGGGTGTTGCGCTCACTTCTGGCGACCGTTATGTCACAGGCTCGCGCCACCGCCCTGGCCGTCCGCGTGGGACAAGCGCTGGCCTGGATGATGGGGCTGGTGGGATTGCTTTCGAGCAACCTGTTGTGGGTTCTGATCGCCATCTTCGTCTACTCCGGGGCGGCCCAGGAGGGGCGCATGGCCCAGCTCCGGGATGTCCTGGAGGGATTGCGGGTCCGACAGGCCTTCTCACGAGGAGCCGCTTCCATCTCCCCCGACGAGCCGATCAGCCGCGCCGCCGATCTGACGCTGGAGAGCTTCCAGGCCGATTTCCCAGTCTGTGATGGTGAGCGCCTGGTTGGTTTGTTGACTCATACCGACATCGTCCGCGCCCTTCAGCAGCGTCAGCCCGACACGCCGATCCGCGAAGTAATGCGCAAGGACTTTCCCAAGTTGGGGATGGACGATGGCCTGTTCGAGGTGCATCAGCAGATGGGCGAGGCTGGACTCGACGCCTTGCCGGTCGTGGAAGGTGACGTTTTCCTCGGCCTGCTGACCCGAAGCGACGTGAGCGAGGCTTATCGGCTGCTCTCGCTCAGCCCGGAGCTGCGAGGACGGTTGAATTCCCTATGAGGCCAATAATCACCATCGCGGAAGCTCAAAATCTCTACAGGAGCGCCGATGCGGTGCATGATTTCGACCACGTCCTGCGGGTGTTGGCATTGGCCGAGCGCATCGGGCAAGCGGAGGGGGCGAAGCTGGAAATCGTGCAGGCGGCGGCGCTCTTGCACGACCTGGAGCGGGAGAAGGCCGAAGCGCAGAGGCTCGATCACGCCGCCCACGCCGCCGAGCGGGCGCAGGAGATCCTCAACGGTCGGTCACGGGCGACGGTGGAGGCCGTGACGCACGCCATCGCCGCGCACCGTTTTCGCACCGATCCGGAGCCCGCCACATTGGAGGCGCAGGTGCTTTTCGACGCCGATAAGCTGGATGCCATCGGTGCGGTCGGCGTGGCGCGGGCCTTCGCCTATGGCGGCGCGCACGGGCAGCGGCTCTGGGCACCCTTGGAGGAGGTGAACGTGGCCCGCTGGGAGGCGGAGGGGGATGATCCGCGCAATCACACGCCGGTACACGAGTTCGTCGTCAAGCTGGCGCGTGTCAAGGATCGCCTCTACACATCCACCGGGCGCTCCATCGCCCAGGAGAGACACATCTATATGGTGGAGTTCTTCGAGCGGCTGCGCTTCGAGGTGGAGGGTGTAGCGTAGATGGAACAGCAGAAAAAGCCTCGCGCCTCTTCTATAAAACAGGTAGGCGCCGGACTGGGCTCCTCTGCCTGCAACAAGGCTGGTTCGACCATTTCCGGTGGACCACGCTGGATGGACTTTCGATGGAGCTGAATATGCTCCTCGACCCCGTGATGGGGCCTATCACGGCCCTGCTGCCCGAATGGGCCCTTACAGAGGCCCGCGAGGGACGCTTCGACATTCTGGTGATCGGGGCTCACATCACTCCAGGCATCAGGAGCAAGTGGGTGGACGATCTCTCCGAGCAGATCATGTTATCCGCCGACCGCCCGGTGCTGGTATTCCGGCAGCGCTGAGGCATATTCAGAATGAACTGGCTCCATCTCGATAAGCTCTTTTTCGACGAGCTCGGCGCGTCGCAGGTGGACTGGCGCGTTCTCACCGCCGTGGTCGTCTCCACGCTCACGCTCGTGATCGAGCATTATCACCGTTTCTTCGATCATAAATCATACGACCGACTACTGCTCTATCTCTGCGTGCCCCTGCTCGTCATCCTGCTGATCTTCCGCGAATCGCCCGACCGGTACGGCTTCCGGCTGGGCGATTGGAGGGCCGGGCTGGCGCTCACGGTGATCGGCTGCGGCGGGCTGGCCTTGGTGATGACGTTCCTGGCCCGCACCGGTGAATTTCGGAGCTACTACGCGCACCGGCCCGAGACCGCCCTCCCGCTGTGGCTCGACATCGGCGTCGACCTCTTCGGCTGGGAGTTTCTATTTCGCGGCTTCCTCCTCTTCGCTCTCTACCCGATCTGCGGGCCTTACGCCATCCTGCTCCAGGCCGTGCCCTTCACCATCGCTCACCTTGGCAAACCGGAGCTGGAGACGCTAAGTTGCATCTTCGGGGGCAGCGCTTTCGGTTACGTGGCCTGGCGCACGCAATCCTTCCTTTATCCGTTCTTGATCCATTGGTTCCTGATGCTCTTTACCGTGCTGTTGGTCGGCAGGGCTGTTTGATGATTGACCCTGCTGCCCTACACTGACACGGCAGGTATGGAAACCTGCCCTACTTTGC
>CAZANJ010000332.1:0-4078 GCA_964486415.1 uncultured Anaerolineales bacterium | reverse complement strand
GGGAGATCATCATCGCCGAGCGAAACGCGCTGCTGGAGCGCCGCGAACGGGCTTTGCAGCAGAGAGACACCTGATCAGGAAAGCGGATGAACGATGTCGACGACGTGGCATAGACTGCGCTAAAGACTTGTAACGATTGAGGAGGCCGACTATGGCAACATCAGAGGTGCCTCGCATCGAGGCCCTGTCCGTCAAAAATTACCGCGTGTTACAGAATCTCACGCTCAAAGATCTATCTCCCCTGACCGTCTTCGTCGGCCCCAACGGCAGCGGCAAGTCCACTATCTTCGATGTCTTTGCCTTTCTGTCAGATTGCTTCTCCGCCGGGCTGCGTAAGGCCTGGGACCGGCGCGGTCGCTTTCGTGAACTGCGCAGTCGCGACGCTGAAGGCCCCATTGAGCTTAAGCTGAAGTACCGGGAGCGGGCCGATCTGCCCCTCATCACCTATCATCTGTCCATCGACGAGGGCGAGAGGGGCCCCTACGTGGCCGAGGAGTGGTTGCATTGGCGGCGAAAGTCCCACGGACGGCCCTTCAAGTTCCTGGAATTCAGCGAAGGAGAGGGTAAGGTCATCAGCGGCGAGTTGCCGGATGAGAGCGACCATCGCATCGAGGAGAAATTGGCTGCGCCCGATATGTTGGCCGTCAACACGCTGGGCCAGTTCGCCAAACATCCCCGCGTCAGCGCCCTGCGCAGCTTCATCACCGGCTGGTATTTATCCTACCTGTCGGCCGATCACGCCCGCGCCGTCCCCGAGGCCGGCGCCCAGGAGCGGCTATCGGCCACCGGCGATAACCTGCCCAACGTGATCCAATACTTGCAGGAGCAGCACCCGGAGCGTCTGGAAAAGGTCCTGGAGACGCTCGCCCGGCGCGTGCCCCGGCTGGAACGGGTCGATTCGGACTACCTGGCGGATGGGCGGCTTTTGCTGCAGATCAAGGACGCGCCCTTCAAGCGGCCCATTCTGTCCAAGTACGCCTCGGATGGTACGCTCAAGATGTTGGCCTACCTGACCGTGCTCTACGATCCCGATCCGGCGCCGTTGATCGGGGTTGAGGAACCGGAGAATCAGCTTCACCCCCGCCTCTTGCCGGAACTGGCCGAGGAGTGCCGGCTGGCGGCTGCGCGCAGTCAGTTGATGGTCACCACGCACTCGCCCTTCTTCGTCAACGGACTGCGGCCCGAGGAGGTCTGGGTGCTCTATCGAAAGCCGGATGGCTACACTCAGGCCCGCCGCGCAGCCGATATGCCGGGGATTGAGGAATTTATGGAACAGGGAGCCTTGTTGGGGCACCTGTGGGCCGAGGGCCATTTCGACGTCGGAGATCCCTTGACGGCCTCGGGCGGGGCGAATCGCCCCAATACTCTATAATCGACCCTGATTGCAATCGTTTCGACAGCTTTCAGGTATTTGTTGAGACAATGCCTCTAGCTTAGCTCCCGTGATTTAGACTATGGAAAACATGACACCGATTCTTGATGACGAGTTCTTGATTGATCTACGAGATAGCTTGGTAAGTGAACTCGATGAAGTTCAATTGAAAGCCCTCTGTGCCAATCAGGAGCTTGACTATGATCACTTAGCTGGGCAGAGCAAAGCGGATAAAGTGGCGACCTTAGTTGCTACGTTACGGGAGTATGGGAAAATTCACGCATTGATTGAGGCTCTTCGCCAAGATACAAGTTTAAAAGCGGCTATAATTGCTTCAGACGTTCCCCAGGTCAATCCGAAGCTAACCAGGAAAGAAAAAAGGGAAAGACGTCGGGAGAGACGCCTGGAGCGCCGAAAACGATTCTTGCGATCTCTTTTCGATGGGGAACCCATCGCACTCGAAGAGGAGCTTTGCAAGAGTTGGGAATTTATGCCAACGAGAATCCTTCACATTCTACGCCCCAAGCACGTTAGGCAAAAGATAACTACTTTGTCAGAGAACTTCGCCGGCGTTGATTTTCTGGATGACTTGAAACAACAGAATATGAAAGACTCGCAGCTCTCAGATGAATCTGGTGGTCTGCTGCTACCTGATACGGCATTTGTGAATTTCCACTCGGTTCGCCTCTGGTATGCTAGCATTAGGCGCAATACCCATCCTCCTTTAGTGTTAACTATCTTTGTGATCGGGTTACTATTTTCATCACTCGCAGCTTACGTGGCAGGATTTTTGCTACCTGCTAGCGGTTTAGATACATGGATTCCCATCACCAATGAAAGCAACCCTGGTTTGGTATATAGTTTTCAAGAAGCAGGTACTTATTTTATTGAAGTAGAAGACTCAACATCCAGAGGGCACGATTACCGGATAGGAGTTTTTGATACTTCTGGTGAATTATTGGACCCCAATTTTTCTCAAGATTCGATTTGGCCTATCGATTACGGCAACAGGGTTTTGTCGGAATTACGGTGGGGAGAACAACATATCTATCGGATTAACGGCAGCGAAGGTGACAGGGTCGCAGTAGATGTTTATGGGTTGTATGCTGATAGCGATCTCAACTTTGCGTTGTTTGATGCACGAATGAATCAATGTGACGCCGTGAGCTTGTCGGGGCTTGGTCAGATGAAAAATACGTATTTGGAATGTCCTACCACTTCCAAGGTGCCCCTCTACTTGCGTGTCCAAATCGTAAATGAACCTTTACGCATTCCTCCATTCTCCTTATCTTACAGATACGGTTTTCGAGTTTACCAAGTAAGCAATGCGAGACAGAAGTCAAATGACATTGTCGAGTCAAGCACGCCGCTAGAGCTGGGTTCAGTGGTACGGAATAGCCTGAGCGATACAGGCAGAGATTATTATCACTTCACAGTTCAAGCTGGGGAAGAACTGGAGATCAGTGCCCAAAATTTAAGTGACTCCAATTCCTCATCTGTGACTCTCTACCGGTTGGTTGAAGATGAGCTTTTGATGGTTGATCATAGTACTAGATCAACTGGTGTGGAAATGTTACCCTATCTTTCAACAAAATATGGACGGTCCCACGCAGTTGCTTTTATCTTACAGTCATTAGGATTCAAAGTCGAGGCTACCGATATAGAACAACCGTGGCTCTGGTTTTACTACTATCCACCTCTCGTATTGTCTGTCTTCGCGTTTGCTTTCTACGCTTTTTTTGTCAAATTTCTGGCGTTGCGAAAATATGAGGAATCTCATACTATCAAGCTGATTACAGATATTCTGCTCAAGTTGAGAGATGACGACGCCTTGAATTCCGAGAGCAAGAAAGCATCCATTCGGACAGATATAAAACTGGCCTCCGATAAAATCCGAAAGGTTCACAGAATCAGCAGGTTTCCACCTTTGCATGCCTCTCCTGAATCGATGCGGCATCACATGGCCAAAATTGCTTCTCAGATCAGACAAATGAACGAAGTGGTATCAACCCCGGCTGAAGGAGATTTGTTCTTACTGCGATGCAAGTTCACCAAGTGGTTGAGCGTGTTACTAAAGGCCGAGTATGGGCGGTTCCAGTTCGATGAGGACTTTGAGATGGATCCGATACCTTGGCATCGCCAGTTCGTATACTCTCTCCAGCGTCATTGGGTAAGAATAGTTATTGTGGTTGTCTTTTTCTTGATCGCTATGTGGCTTACGCATCGTGTTTGGAGAGACTACACAAACGATATCATCAGATTCGTTTGGCAAGCGACTCGTTACGTGACCTTGATTGTGACTTCCTACGCGATCTACAGTCGATGGGGGCCCAAGGGGCCAAGCGAGAGACAACAAAGTAAATGGGAGCATGTCGTGAGACTGATCGTATTTTTCTTTGCTCCTCTTTTGGTACTTGATGCTTTGCTCCAAACTGGTATCGTTGAAAGCGTCATCGAATTATTAGGCAACTTAAAAGGTATCCTCTGAAGAATCTCCGATAGGTTGCTGTCCAACCAGCTGAAATGGGAGTGTCTGGATGAGCCATTTAAGCCCCGACGCCGAAGCCGAACTCGAACGCGCCACCCTCGACCTCTTCGCCGAGCTGGGCTGGGAGACGGTGAACGCCTACCACGAGCGCTACGGCGAGGGCGACGGTGGCGAAGGTCCTTACCTGGGCCGCGCCACCCGCCAGCAGGTCGTGCTCC
>CAZANJ010000331.1:0-4091 GCA_964486415.1 uncultured Anaerolineales bacterium | reverse complement strand
TCCCTCTTTCCTCGTTGCGATCCGTGGCCGGGGGCGGGTCTGGAGAAAGGGCGGAGATTTCGTCGCGCAGCGCCGGTGTCATCTTGATCTCCATAGCTTTGAGCGTGCCCTCCAGTTGCTCCAGGTTGCGAGCGCCCAAAATCGGCGCGGTGACGGCGGGATGGTTCGCCACCCATGCCACGGCCAGGGCGGCTGGCTCAAAGCCTCGCTGCTGCGCGAAATCCGTAAACGCCTCAGCGACTTCGTATAGCGCTTCTGTGGCGTAGCGCGTCTGGTAGATCTCGTTCTCGACCAGTCGCCCGGAGGCGGGGCGGCGCGTGGCGCCATACTTCCCGGTGAGCAGCCCGCCGCCGAGTGGGCTGTATGTAATCACGCCCAGCTTCTCGGATTGCGCCATCGGCAGAATCTCGACCTCGGTCTGGCGCTTGACCAGATTGTACATCGGCTGGATGCACTTGAACGGTGCCCAGCCCTCCTTGGCGGAGATGCCCAGCGCCTTGGCCACCTGCCATGCGGCGAAGTTGCTGGCGGCCGGGTAGAGGATCTTTCCCTGTGTGACTAAATCGTCCAGCGCTCGGAGGGTGTCTTCCAGGCCGGCGCGGTCGTCGAAGCGGTGAATGAAGTAGATGTCGATGTAGTCGGTGTTGAGGCGCTTCAAGCTGGCGTCGATGGCGTTCATGATGTGGTGGCGTGACGCGCCGGCGGCGTTGACGTCGTCGCTAGTGGGGAAATAGACCTTGCTGGTGAGGATCACCTCCGCGCGGCAGTCGGCGATGAGGCCGCCCAGAATTTCCTCGGAGCGACCATCCTGATAAACATCGGCGCAGTCGAAGAAGTTGATGCCGACCTCACGGCAGCGGTGGAACATCGCGGCTGCGGTCTCTTCGTCCGCCTCGCCGCCGAAGGACCAGGTTCCCATGCAGAGGGAGGAAACTTTGGCTCCTGTGTCTCCCAAGAATTTGTATTCCATCATATCCTCATTATACTCACACCTAAACCGGCGTCAAGAAGAACTGCTCGGTTCTTTTCCCCTCACCCCAGCCCTCTCCCCTTTGGGGAGAGGGAGCTACTGTTTCCCTCTCCCTACGAGGGAGAGGGTTAGGGTGAGGGTGATAAAGCTTCTATCCCACACCTAGACGCGATCTTATTCGCTCTCGCTCCCAAGCGGGCACGTCGGCGGCCTCTTTGGGATGCCGTTTATCCCCGTCTGCCAGTATCTCTCGCAGCTCGAAGATTTGATCTCGCAACATAGCCGCCTTCTCGAATTCCAGAGCCTCGGCAGCTGCCTTCATCTGTTTCTTCAGCTCGCGGATCATGCGCGTCAGTTCGTCCTTTGGCAACTGCGCCAGGCTCAGCTCCGGCTCAACCTCCGGCACAGCCTCCCGGCGCACGCGGTCGGTCAGGTCGCGCACTGCCTTGACGATGGAGGCCGGCTCGATGCCGTGTTTCTCGTTGTAGGCTTTTTGAATCTCTCGCCTGCGGTTGGTCTCGTCGATGGCCCGCTGCATTGAGTCGGTGATCCGGTCCGCGTACATCACCACTGTGCCGTCGATGTGTCGCGCCGCCCGCCCCATCGTCTGGATGAGGGCGGTATCCGAGCGCAGGAAGCCCTCCTTATCCGCGTCCAGGATCGCCACCAGGCTCACCTCCGGCAGATCGAGCCCCTCGCGCAGCAGGTTGATGCCCACCACCACGTCGTAAGCGCCCAGCCGCAGATCGCGCAGGATCTCCACCCGCTGGATGGTGTCGATCTCGCTGTGCAGGTAATGCACCTTGATCTCGAGCTCGCGCAGATAATCCGACAGATCCTCGGCCATGCGCTTGGTGAGAGTGGTGACAAGCGCCCTCTGACCGCGTTCTATCCGCTCGTTGAGCCGCCCGACCAGGTCATCCACCTGTCCCTGGGCCGGCTCGACGATGACCACCGGATCGAGGACGCCGGTGGGGCGGATGATCTGCTCCACGATCTGCTCGCTATTGTCCAGTTCATAGGGGCCGGGCGTGGCGGAGGTGTAGATGGCCTGATTGATGCGTTTCTCGAACTCCTCGAACCTGAGCGGTCGATTGTCCTTCGCGGAAGGGAGTCGGAATCCGTAATCGATCAGTGTCTGTTTGCGGCTACGGTCGCCATGGTACATCCCTCGAACCTGCGGGATGGTCATGTGGGATTCGTCCACCACGAGCAGATAATCGGCCGGGAAATAGTCCATTAGCGTCCAGGGCGGGGAGCCGGGCGCTCGCTGCTGCAAGTGGCGGGAGTAATTCTCGATCCCGCTGCAATATCCCAGTTCCTCGATCATCTCCAGATCGTATCGGGTGCGCTGTTCCAGGCGCTGAGCTTCGAGGAGTTTCCCCTCCGCTTTCAGTTCCTCCAGATGCTCTCCCAACTCGACCTTGATGTCTGCCAGGGCCTTATCCCGCTTCTCCTCGGGGGTGATGAAGTGCTTGGCGGGGAAGATTTTCAGCTCGCTCATCTCAGAAAGCACCTCGCCGGTGAGCGGTTCCACCTCGGTGATGCGCTCGACCTCATCGCCCCAGAAGCTGATGCGGTAGGCGGTCTCGCCGTAGGCCGGCATGATCTCCAGCGTGTCGCCGCGCACGCGGAAGTGCCCGCGCTCCAGCGAGACATCGTTGCGCTTGTAGTAGATGCTGACCAGGTGGCGCAGGAGCGCCTCGCGGCGTTGGCGCTCTCCACGCTTCAGCTCGACCACCACGCGCCCCCATTCTTGCGGATCGCCGATGGCGTAGATGCAGGAGACCGAGGCGACGATGACCACATCCCGGCGGGAGAGAAGCGCGGTCGTGGCGGCGAGGCGGAGGCGGTCTATCTCCTCGTTGATGTCGGAGTCCTTCTCGATGTAGAGATCGTGTCGGGGGATGTAGGCCTCCGGCTGGTAATAGTCATAGTAGGACACGAAGTACTCGACCGCGTTATGGGGGAAGGTTTCCCGAAATTCTGAATAAAGCTGCGCCGCGAGGGTTTTGTTGTGGGCCAGTACCAGCGTGGGCTTCTGCACGCGCTCGATGACCTTCGACACGACGTAGGTCTTGCCCGTGCCGGTCGCTCCCAGCAAGGTCTGGTTTTTATGACCCTCGTTGAGCCCGCTGACCAATTTCTCAATAGCCTGGGGCTGATCCCCCATCGGCTCGAATTCAGAGACGAGTTGGAATTTAGGCATAATTGAGTACGGATTTTGGTAAATCGCACCAGCCTGAAGAGCTGGTGCTGGGTTTCGCGGAAAATGTGCCCAGCACCGTCTGTTCACGGCGGTGCGTATTCCGCGCTTACCTCCTGAATATGGGCGGCATGGCCCGCTTGTGGGCGGAGCCGGCGATCATGCCCTTCACTTTTTCCAGTGCGGCCGGCTCTATGTCGGCGGTTTCCCCGGCCTCTATGGCCGCCAGGACGCGGTCTATCTCGCGATAGGTGATCCCCATCTCCTCCTCGTCCGTTTGCCCGGGCCAAAGTCCCGCCGAGGGGGGGCGTTCGACGACCTCCTGCGGTACTCCCAGCTCGCGGGCCAGCTCCCAAACTTCGGTCTTGTAGAGGTCGCCCATTGGCAGCAGATCGACGCCGCCGTCGCCATATTTCGTGAAGTATCCGCAGAGAAGTTCCGACTTGTTGCCCGATCCCAGCACCAGGTAGTGGTGTGATTGGGCCAGGTAGTAGAGGGCCGTCATCCGCAGGCGCGGCTTGATGTTGGCCGCGGCCAGGGTGTGATCGGAGGGCGGAAGGTTTTCCATCAGCCCTTCGTAGGCGCTGTCCAGATTCACCTTGACGAGGGGAATCTGGAAAGTGTCGGCCACCAGGCGGCCCAGTCGGGCGTCCTGCGGTTGGGATTCGCAGGGCAGCAGGGCGGCCAGGACATTTTCGGCTCCCACGGCGCGCACTGCCAGCGCGGCCGCTGTGGCCGAGTCCACCCCGCCGCTCAGTCCGAGGACGAATCCATCAGCGCCGGCGGAGGTGAGTTGCTCGTCGAGCCAGTTTGCGATTTGAGTGGTAAGGTCCATTTAGTGTCTCCTTGGGATAAAGTGGGCTAGTGGTCTCTCCCATAAATTTTTGGGGTAAAGCGATTTTGCTAGTGAATTGG
>CAZANJ010000330.1:0-4093 GCA_964486415.1 uncultured Anaerolineales bacterium | reverse complement strand
CGCCGCGTGCGGCGGGACGTGGTGGCGGTCGAGTTCTTGCGCGAGGTCTATGCCGCGGTGAGGGATCGTCTGGGCGGGAAGCAAGCGGGCCGGATCGCGGCGGCTGATCTGGAGCGGGACCTGCGGGTCGATAACACGCGCGTGCGCGTCGCGCTGAGCTTGCTGGAGGAGGCGGGGCTTTTGTGGCGTGGCCCGGACTTGCCCCGCGCGGCCATGGTGCGCCTTTCAGCCATCTGTCGCGATGATGCATTGCCCGATGAGCTCTCGGCTTTTCGTGTAGCGGCCCGTCTGCGTCCCCAGCAGTGGCTGACGCTGGATCTGGAGGAGGTGGCGCGAGGGGCCGCGATTCCGCCGGAGGAGATTGAGCAGCGCTTGCTGGGCTGGGAGGATGAGGGATGGCTGATGTATCGACCATCGGGGCGGGATTTTCTGCTGAAACTCTTGCCGCCGCCCGATGACTCCGCCGAGCGGGTCGAGGCTTTGCTGGAGCGTTACGAGACGGTGCAAATCCAGCGCGTGGATGAGATCACGGCTTACGCCGAGACGCCGCGCTGCCGCCACGGTCATCTCAACGCCTACCTGGGCGGGCGTGTCATCGAACGCTGTGAGGCTTGTGACAATTGCGTGGAGGTTCCACCGCTGCCAGATCCGGGCCTGCCGGGCGAACGGGCGCAGTTGTTGACCGTCTTGCAGTGCGTGGATAATGCGCCCTGGGGCTGGGGCCGTAACACAATAGCCCGCATTTTGCGCGGTGATTTTGCTGGAAAGGGGCCGCGCTATCACGCCAAGCCGTTGCACAGGAGAGCGTATGAGCAAGCCGAGTTTGGAGCTTTGGCCTTCCGCTCGAAGGGGGCGATCAAGCGCTTGATAGAGCGGTTGGAGTATGCGGGTTTTCTCAAGCCGCGCGAGCTGGAGCACGGCGGCGCTGTGCTGGAGCTCACTTCCAAGGGTAAGCGGGCGCTGCGTAAGCCGGAAACGCTCGATGGGTTGATCGCGCCGCAGAGGAATGCGCAGGAGCGAAGCGAGACTTCAGCAGGGGAGAAGTCAGAGCAGAGTGTGGACGAAGAGTTATTTGAGTTGCTGCGGAAGTGGCGGCGTGAGCAGGCACGTGAGCGGGGCGTGGCGTCCTTCGTGATCCTACACAACCGTCATCTGCGAGCCATTGCCGCAAAATGCCCCACTACGAGGGAAGCCTTGTCCGACGTGAAGGGAATTGGTCCGAAGCGGATGGAGCGGTATGGGGCTGCGCTGCTCGATCTGGTGCGCGGGCATCTGGAGGGATAGGCAACGCGATCACGCTCTCAATTATCGCAGCTCTACCTCAGCCAGCGGCACAACGTCATCCGGCAGGCGATTCCCCGTCCCGTCCAGCGCTGGCAGCCGCTCCCCGGTTTCCAGCAGATACATTCCCACGTGCAGTTGGTATGTTCCCGGAGCGAGGCCCGCTGTGGGCATGGTGCGCTCCTCGACGATCACTTCGCCGGAACCCCAGAAGGATGTGGGGTAATTGCCGTCCAGGGGTGGGCCGTCACTCTGTGCTGCCGGCTGGCCCTCCGAACGGGCATTTTGTCCTGAGCTTGTGTCGGCGCTGATGAGGTGTACAAAGATAGTGTAATCGTGCTCCATCGGCGCCATGCAGGCCCAATGGAGTCGCAGGTGAAGCCGATCACTCTCCTGCGTCACGTCGTAGCCGATCAGGGCGATTGTTTCGCCCAACTGATAATCGACGTTCTCGGTCGGTGGTGGGAATGAGGCGTTGCGCTCACGAGGGGGCAGCTTCAGCCAGCCGGCGGTCGCGCCGACCGGTTGGCCTTTTTCGTTTACCACTTCCAGCCGGGTATCGCTTTCCTGGGCATAGAGCCCCAAGTCCAGGCGCAATCGCGTGGGCGTCTTGGCTTCCTTGTCGATGGGGATGGGCACTTCGTCCAAGATGACCTGCCCCGGCTGCCAGAAGGAGGTGGGATAATGGCCCAGTCCGGGGTAAGTATCCCGCTGACCCACTTTTGCCCCTTCCTGGCCGAACAACTGGGCGAAGAGCACGTAGTCGGCCTCTGTCTCCTTCAGTACTTCCCAGTGCAATGTGACTTCCGCCTCAGACCCCGGTTTTAGGGATGTGCGGCTCAGGTCGTATCCGCGCAGGCGGGCCAGGGACTGGTCATCTTCCAGGTAAATCCAATCTAGTTTGTGGGTCGCTTCGGGCGCCTCGCTGGTCTCATAGATGGGCGGGCGAGCGTAGGCCGGGGCCAGAAAACAGGTCAAGCCGGCGATCCCCAAGGTCAGCATCGCTGTCGTGAGTCCTAGCGCCAGGTGGGAATGGAGGCGGCGCGGCAGCCACACACTCAATCCGGTGAAGGTCAGGATGGCGATGGCGGGCAACACGGGGAATAGATAACGCCCGAAGTTCGGCATGGGGCGCAGAAAACGCCGCACGACCATCGGCCCAAAGGTGAGAAAAAATGCGGCGGATAGAATTATGAATGATGAATGATGAATGACGAATGATGAATGACGAATGGCGAATGACGAATATATCAATCCGAGTATAGCGATCAATACGACCACATCAAGGATGTCGTAAATCCAGCCTGAGAGGGGAATCTGATTGTAGCCGAAGCGGCCCCAGAATGAGGTGCGCAGCCAGTAGAGGTCCGGCCCCAAGTTCGCCAGGGTGATCGGTTCTTCGCGTAGTCCCCACTCGCTCATCTCCCGCGAGGTGCCGGTCGGATCGCCGTATAGCGTCGTCTGGCGGATCAGCCAGGGAGCGATGAGCAAGGCGGCTATGCCGAAGACTACCAATCCCCAGCGGAACAAAGAAACCTGGTTTCTGGCATGGCGGGTGACGGCGAGGAAGAGGGCCAGGGCGGCGGTGGGCAGCAGCGCCACGACGGTCAGCTTGGAGAGCCAGCCGAGGCCCAGCGTTAGGCCCAGGGCGATGCAGCGGCTCCAGTTGGGCCCTTCCCGCGCTATGCGCATCATGGCCCAGAGCGCCAGCGCACCGAAGAGGGCCGCTCCGTTGTCGTCGTTGATGGCGCCGGAGATGAAGAGGAACTCTGGGATGAAGGCTGCCAGCCCGGCTGCTCCTAGCGCCATCTCCGGGCGGTCGGGGAAGATCTCGCGCCCGGCGCGATAGATCGCCCAGACAGTGACCGCGCCGAGCAGGACCGATGCCCAGCGCACGACGCGGACGCCCAACCAATTCTCCCCAGAGGGTAGGGGCAATCCTTGTGGTTGCCATTCTTTCCCATAATTTGGAGGGTGGAGGTAGAGGTTTTTGTTATCCCGTCCCACCTCGCCGAAGCGGTAGCCGAAGAATGGGTTGTGGCGATTGCGCCACACATCGATTATGTCCGAATTTTCTCCCTTTACCCAGAAGCTGGCGAGAGCGCCATAGGCATAGTAGAGCGGCGCGTGGTGCCCGAAGTTCTTACCGCCGCCTTCAACCAGCACCGGTGGGCGGCCCGTTTCTATCAGGCTGCGCACGTAATCATAATGGTAGATTTCATCGGGCGCCTCCAGCGTGGGCGTGACGTAGGCGTATGCGCTGGCGAGCGCGATGAAAATCGCCAGGATGCCCGTCAGCCCGAGGCGTGCGAACCGTTCGCTCATTTAATCTCTGTGATTTGGAAGACGATTCCACCTCCAGGCGCTTCCACGGTGACCTTATCCCCCACTTGTCGATCCAGTAGCGCCTGGCCCATCGGCGATTTGTGGGACACTTTGCCGCTGAGAGGATTCGTCTCGGCCGTGCCGACGATGCGGAAGGTCTCCGGTTCCCCCAAGCCATCCTCGATCACTGTGACCTGGCTGCCCAGCGTGACGGTGTCGCTTGGCCCGTCGTTATGAATGAGCTCAACGTTGCGGAGCATCGCCTCGATTTCCTGGATACGTCCCTCCAGGAAGGCCTGTTCCTCTTTGGCTGTTTGATAATCGGCGTTCTCCGATAAATCCCCCTGCTCGATGGCGTGTTTCAAGCGCTTGGCCAGCGCGGGACGTTTCACATTTACCAGCTTTTCAAGTTCCTTTTGCAAATCCTCTTTACCTTCCGGTGTGAGGTAAACTTTTCGATTTAAGTTCATTTTCCCTCCTAATCTAC
>CAZANJ010000329.1:0-4118 GCA_964486415.1 uncultured Anaerolineales bacterium | reverse complement strand
CCTTTTTACGTATCACGCTTTACGTTTTATTGCTCCATCTCCAGGCGCAAACTGAGCAATTTATCACGCGCCCATTCCAAACTTATCCGCTGCCGCAGCAAGATCACATAGAGCAACGTAAAGGCCGCCAAGGAGAACATCAGCGTCTGTGTCATCCGTGAAGTGACCGCCATCCCACCCCCTCCGGTCAAAATATCCGGATGAATAGTGCGCCACCAGCGAATGGCGAACCAGGAGAGGGGCACGGTCACAAAGGCCACGATACCATAAACCGCGCCGAAGCGTGCCTTCTGCTCCACGCTATCGACGGAAGCACGCAACATTCCGTAGGCGATGTAGATCAACAACTGCACAGCCGTGATGGTCAAGCGCGGCTCCCAGGTCCAGTATGTGCCCCAAACCGGTCGTGCCCAAAGGGAACCGGTGACGATGGCCATCGCGATAAAAGTCAGCCCCACCTCGACGGAAGAGAGTCCCAGGATGTCCCAACGGCGCTCTCGCCGTATCAGATAACCGATCCCGGCCAGGAATGTGATGAAGAAACCCAGAAATCCTACCCAGGCGGAGGCGACGTGGAAATAGAAAATACGCTGCACATCCCCCATCGTCACCTCGCGCGGGGCATAAAGGAAAACCATCCACAGGGCGATGATGATGAGCAGACCACCCGCTACGATTAAGAGCAACCCCCAAACATTTCGTCTTGATTTCATCGTGTGAAAATCATATCTTTACAAATCCCGAGCAGTTACAGCAGCTCAGACACCACTTCGTAATGACCGAAGGGCGGCATAATGCAGGCCCCGGCAAATAGCTTCTTGGCCAATGCCAACATCTCGCGCCCGTTCGCGATCCCCTCGGCTAGAGCATCATCCGCCTCGGTGAGGCGCTCGCGAACACGTTCGGGTACAACGATACCCGCCACACGCTGATGGAGAAATTCGGCGTGTCGAGCTGTGCGCAAGGGCAGAATGCCCATAATCACAGGAATTTCAAGATCGCCCGTCGCCTCTCGGAGCACCTCAGCGCCAGCCTCGTCATAGATGGGCTGAGTGACGACAAACTGAGCCCCCGCCTTCACCTTACGCTCCAAGCGCCGCACAGCTTGTCGAAATCCGCTGCCCCCCGGCGTGGGGTCCAAAACCACACCGGTTTGCAACCCACTCTCACGCGCCAGCTCCACCAACTCAAAGATGTTGACATCCCGCACAGTCGTCGTCTGCGCTCGCTCTCCCAGCGCCACGAAGTCCCCCGCTGCGACCAGCACAGTATCAATGCCCAAGGCTCGCGCCCCCCAAAGTAAGCCCTGGATACTGAGGCGATTATGATCGCGCACAGTGCAATGCAAAATAGCTGGTTTCTCCACTCTCTCTCGGATCAGCCTGCTTAAGGCCAGAGCGCTCATACGCGGCTTGGCCAGAGGATTGGTCGCCACGCTGAAAGCATCGAAAGGCAATCCTTGCAACGAAGAGAGAGCGGTCAAAAGCGGCTCGGCATTATGACCGGCCGGAGGAACCACCTCAATGATACTGACAAATGTATCCGATTTCTGACTAGCGATCATAAGTTGCAGCAGATCAGTCATTGCCCCCCCCCATAATCATACGAGTGGTTACATAGCTCAAAGACAGTGTACAATCCCGCGCCGTAGAATAAGAGTATACCTCATTTCCGCCGTTATGTCACGTTATCTTGTCGCGGTGCAGTAGCTTGTTACCTAACCCAACTTCTGGTATGATAGAATTGCTCAGGAACAAATCGTAAACAAAGCACCGATTACGGGCGACTTGTCGCCCAGGGGATCGCCCCTACACCACAATCGAATGGCACTGCTTCTGGAGAAAAAAATGAAAAAATCACTAAAAATCTGTGACCTTATGCTGCGCGACGGGCACCAATCGCTTTTGGCGACCCGTATGCGCACCGATGACATGTTGCCCATCGCCGAGAAAATCGATCAGATGGGCTATTGGGCAGTGGAGATGTGGGGCGGGGCCACCTTCGACTCCGCAATGCGCTTCCTGGACGAGAATCCCTGGGAGCGCATCCGCCGCCTCAAGGCCGTCATGCCCAACACGCCATTTATGATGCTCCTGCGCGGTCAAAACGTCGTCGGATACCATCATTACCCCGACGATGTGCTGGAGCGATTCATCGTTCACGCCCACGCCAGCGGCATCGACGTCTTCCGCATCTTCGACGCCCTCAACGATGTGCGCAATATGCGCCGCGCGATGGAAGTGGTCAAACGCGAGGGCGCACACGTGCAGGCCTCCATCTGCTATACCATCGGCCCGCCCTACAGCATCGACTACTTCGTCGATCTGGCAAGCGAGCTTTCGGATATGGGAGCGGATACGATTTGCATCAAGGACATGGCCGGTCTGATCAGCCCCTATGCGGCCTACGAACTGGTCAGCCGCCTCAAGACCGAGCTGGAGCTGCCGATCCATCTCCATTCCCATTCGACCAGCGGCATGGCCACCACCGCCCATCTCAAAGCGGTCGAGGCGGGAGTGGACATCGTCGATACAGCCATCTCATCCCTCTCCCTGACCACATCCCATCCACCCACTGAGTCTATCGTGGCGATGCT
Organism: uncultured Anaerolineales bacterium; assembly: GCA_964486415.1. Taxonomy (GTDB): domain Bacteria; phylum Chloroflexota; class Anaerolineae; order B4-G1; family B4-G1; genus CAZANJ01. Next base: position 1,522 of record CAZANJ010000329.1, on the reverse strand, counting down.
GAAAGGAACGGAGCGGGATACGGGCCTCGACCTGGCGATGTTGGCCGAAATCGCCGGCTATTTCTCCGAGGTGCGCAGCAAGTATGCCAGCTTTGAGAGCGGTATGTTTGGCGTGGACGTGCGGGTGCTCCAGTACCAGATCCCCGGCGGAATGCTCTCCAACCTGGTCTCACAACTGCGCGAACAGAACGCCGCCGATCGATATGAGGAAGTGCTGGCGGAGGTGCCCAAAGTGCGGGCCGACCTCGGTTACCCGCCGCTGGTCACACCGTCGAGTCAGCTCGTCGGCACACAGGCCACGCTCAACGTGATGCTGGGGGAAAGGTACAAGGTCATCCCGGAGGAGGTAAGGCAGTACATCCGTGGCTACTATGGCCGCCCACCGGCCCCCATCGACCCAGAGGTCAAGCGGATGGCTATCGGCGACGAGGAGCCGATTGACTGCCGCCCCGCCGATTTGATCCCGCCGGGGATGGAGAAGGCCCGGCAAGAGATCGGTGAGCTGGCACGTGACGAGGAGGATGTCATCTCCTACACGCTGTTCCCCCAGGTGGCGCGGCCCTTCCTGGAGCGACGCGCTAATGGCAGCGACGGGAAAGAGCCCATCGTAGCCGCCATCGCCGGGCTGCTGCTCAAACGAGCTGAGGAGAAAAAGGCGCAGGACGAAGCTACCACCCGCCCCACCATCTCACCGTGGAAAGTGGGCTGGCGTCCAGGCGCGGGCCGCTGGAGCGGCCTAATCGCCGGTGCAGGAGGAGCACGATGACGACTGCCACCAAGGAATTCACCATCACTTTAGACGGCGTCGAATACCCCGTGATCACCGAGGGCGCCTCACTTGCTGACGATAATAAGATCGTCGTCAACGGGCGGCCCTTCAGCGTCGAGGTCACTGAAGATGGCACGGTACTGGTGGACGGGATAGCTTATAACGTCAAGCTGGAAGGCGAGACAGCGACCCTGGGCGAAGAGTCCTACCCGCTAGAAGTCACCGGCCTGCGAAGCCAGGCACTCACCGGCGGAGCGACTAAAACGGCTGCCGCTCCTGTAACGGAGGCCGGTGCTGTGCTGGCCATCATGCCCGGCCAGATCGTGCGGGTGTTGGTGGAGCCGGGACAGCAGGTCGAGGAGGGCGAGCCGGCCTGCGTGCTAGAAGCGATGAAGATGGAGAACGAGCTGCACGCCGGCCAAAGCGGCACCGTGAAAGCGGTGCACGTGAAGGCGGGTGACGATGTGGAGAAGGATCAGGTATTGATTGAAATCGGCTGAACCTTCAGCCGGTGAATCGAAAAATACCGGTCCCCTATCGCTTCCGAGGGATGATGATCCATAGGATCACGTAGGGCAAAAGGCCCGGCAAGCCGCCGGGGATCATCAAGATCAAGAAGAGCAAGCGGAACCAGAACGGGCTGAGGCCGAAGAAAGCGCTCAGTCCACCACATACGCCCGCAACGATCCCATTTTGTCGCCGTAGTTTGTTTTTATCGCTCATTGTCCACCCTTTCGATGTGTTGCCAAATAA
>CAZANJ010000328.1:0-4121 GCA_964486415.1 uncultured Anaerolineales bacterium | reverse complement strand
AGTTACCATTCGGCATTCTAAAAATTGTGTAGGTAGCGAAACTCAGATTATGATTTTTGACCATCAAAATCGATAATACCCCCCTCACCAGCTACATAGATCGAACAAATGGAAAATGTCTAAACAAATTCTAATTGTCGACGACGAGGAGCGCGTTCTATTTGTACTGCGCAACACGCTGCGGAAGCTGGAGAATGGCTATCAGATTATGACAGCCATGAAGGCCGACGAGGCCCTGGCGAAAGTCAAAGATATACCTCCAGACCTGATCATCACCGATCTGATTATGGCGGACATGGGCGGCGTGGAACTGACGGAGAAAATCAGGGAGCTATCTCCGGATGCAACCGTGATCTGGATGACGGCCTACGGCTGTAAGCGTTTCAAGACCGAAGCCCAGAGATTGAACGTTCACCGCTGCGTCAACAAACCCCTGGAGATTCACGAAATTCGACAGACCGTGCGAGAGGCGCTGGAGGGTTCCAATGGTCGTATGTGACCGCTCAGAAAACCGAGACCTCTAATAATCAGCTTGCCTTCCCGAAAGCTCCAGCTGCTCTTCAGCTTGCGGGAAGGTTATTTTATTACTTATGGCTCTTTGGGATTTCGCGTGGCCCGCTTCGTAGGGGCGGGACTCCGTGCCCGCCCGCGTGCATTTTGTACGGGCGACCACGGGCGACTCGTCGCCCAGGGGATCGCCCCTACGAGCGCATCACCACGCGAAGTCCTAGAGACTTATTTTGGAGCGCCATCATGGCGGCGCTTCAATTTCTTGACCCAGAGAGGAGACTATGTCAAAACAAGAGACAGTGTTCATCGGCGTTGATCTAGGCGGCACCAACATCGAAGCCGCCGCCGTTCGCAACGGAAAGGTGCTGACCTCCAGGAAGAAAAAGACGAGGCCTGAAAAGGGCGCCGAGGCCGTGATAGACCGCATCGCAGCAACCGCGCGTAAAGTCATGAAGAAAATGGACGCCGAGCCTTCCGACTTCGCGGCGCTCTGCATCGGCGCACCGGGGGCCGTCGATACCGCATCCGGGATCGTCCACGCTGCCCCCAACCTGGGCTGGAGCGAGGTTCCGCTGGGGGCAGAGCTTCAGGCACGGCTGGGGCTTCCGGTGTTCGTGGATAACGACGTCAACATCGGCCTGCTGGGCGAGTACGTGTACGGCGCGGGTCGAGGAGCGCTCCACATGATCGGCATCTGGGTCGGCACCGGCATCGGCGGGGGCATCATCGTCAACGGGCAATCCCTCTACGGCTGGCGCGGGGCAGCGGGTGAGATCGGCCACATCGTGGTCGAGCCCCATGGCCGGCGCTGCGGCTGCGGTCACGAGGGCTGCGTCGAAGCCTACGCCAGCAAGACGGCGATGATGAAGATGATCGAGGAACAAATGGAGCAAGGCCGAGATAGCCTCGTCCCAAAGATTATGAATAAAAAGGGGAAAAAGCGCCTGACGAGCAGCGTGATCGCCGCCGCCCTGGAGGAGGGCGACGCGCCGATGACAGAGACGATCCAGACGGCCCAATTTTACCTGGGCATCCTCACGGCCAACCTGGTCAACGTGCTCGATCCACAGGTGATCGTCTTCGGCGGCGGCCTGGTGGAACGGCTGGGAGCGTCCTTCATCGAGCCCGTGGCCCAGACGGCGCGAGAGTACTTCCTGCAACAGGAAAACGCCGAGAGCATCCGCATCGTCCCATCGGCGCTGGGGGATGACGCCGGGCCGGTGGGAGCGGCGGTCGTGGCCTATCGCCGCTTGCAGGGCGCGTAGCGTGTCAACATGCGCAAAAAATTCATTTTAATCACCTCACTGAGCCTATGCGTGATCGGCCTGGCTCTGATGGCCTGTCACGCGATGGGCCATCCGCCGCCGAGCGCGGTGAACGCCGCCGGCGCTCTCACTTTGGACTTCCCGCGGCTGGGGATGTGGTGGCCCGATCCCGACACCCAATCGCTGGACGACATCGCCCGCTACGATTGGGTGATCCTCTGGGACGACGCGGGGCGCTTCATCCCCGACCTGCGCTCGCGCAACCCCGACATCCTGCTGCTCAACGCCACCAACGCCTGCGAACTGAGCTACATCCCTGGCGATGACCTCGACCCGTGGGAGGAGGAGCAGAACGACGAGATACGCCAGATTCCCTCCGCGTGGTTCCTCACTCAGGTGGGCGCGGAGCTGACGCAAGCGGTGGGCGCGAGCGAGACGCTCTTTCACGTGACCGCCGTCACCGCCACCGATGGCAGCGTGGCCCACGAGCTCTTCGTGCCGGGGGACACCGCGCTCATCGAGGACGAGAGCGTCTACGTGGAGGCGGTGGACGCGGCCAACAAAACCCTCACCGTGCAGCGCGGCTACGTGCGCCCGGCGGCGGCCCACGACACGGGCACGCGCATCGCGGCCCACATCACCTTCTGGCCGGAAAGCTGGCTGCTCAACGTGAGCACGCTCTCGCCGCAGGGCACCATCAGCGCGACCATCGGCCCGGAAATCTGGCCCGACTACAACGCTCGCCGCGCCGCCGCGCTGATGGAGAGCGCCGACTGGGACGGCATCCTGCTGGATCGCAGCGACGCCGACGAGAGCTGGCTGATCGGCAACTCGACCGCGCGCACCATCGACCCCGACCAATCGAACACGCTGCTCACTGACTACGGCGCGTTCGACGCGGCCTGGAACGAGGGTATCCGCCGCTACGAGCAGAGGCTGCGCGACGCCATCGGCCCGGAGAAGATCATCTTCGTCAACTGGGGCATGGCGAACTACGACCTGCTCAACGGCAACAACTTCGAGGGCTTCCCGTTGGACGGGGGCGGTTCCTATGGCATGTCCTGGCATCAGACCGTCTTCGGCCCGGCCGATCAGGGCAGCTACTTCGAGTGGATGGCGCAGGCGCAAGAGCCCAATCTCACGATGGTCGAGACTTACGAGGACGACGAGGGCGCGGACCCGACCGGCGACGGCGGCTATGACAACCCCTGCGACGATCCCGACTTCGTGCCGAATTACCGCAAAATGCGCTTCGGGCTGACCACGGCGCTGCTCAACGATGGCTTCTTCAGCTACGAGATCAACACCAACGGCCATGGCTCGCTCTGCCTGCTCTGGTTCGATGAGTACGACAACGCCGGGCAGGGGCGCGGCTACCTGGGCCGGCCGCTCGGCGCGGCCCGGCGCGCGCTGCCCGCGCTGACGACGCCCAATCTGGTGGGCGATGGCACTTTCGAGGATGGCGTGGATGAGTGGGACTTGTGGGCCTACGAGGAGGAGGGCTACGCGGCGACGGTCACGCAGGACACGTCCACGGCGGCGGAGGGCGACGCCTCGGCGCGGGTGGACGTGACGCAGAGCCAGGGCGTCGAGTGGATGGTCGAGTTCTCCAAATCGCCCATCGAGGTCATCTCCGGCACCGAGTACACGCTCAGCTTCTGGGCCAAGGCCGATGCAGATGATCCGGAGCACGTCATCGCGGCGGCGGTGCAACAGAACGAAGCTCCCTGGGAGGGCTACATCTGGCTTGAGGACATCGCGCTGGGTTCCGATTGGCGGCTCTACGAGATGAGCGCGGTGGCCTCCGGCTCCGACTCAGCCGCGGTGCTGCACCTCGAAGTGGGCGAGCGCACCGGCTCCGTCTGGTTCGACGATGTGCGGCTCCAGGAGGGCGGGCGCGACGTGTGGCGGCGCGATTACACCGGCGGCCTGGCGCTGGTCAACGCCACCGCGACCACGCGCACGATCCCGCTCGGCGGGACTTTCCAGAAGATCACGGGCACGCAAGCCCCGGCGATCAACGACGGCAGCGTCGTCACCCAGGTCACCTTGCCCGCGCTGGACGGGCTCGTCCTCCTGCGAACCGAGCCCCTGCCCACGCTATACCTGCCGATTATACTGCGGCGTTGACCTTGCCGAGAATCTTGAGAGCGCCAGTGTCATAGAGGCTTCAAATGGACACAGAAATCTACTACTTTTCGGGCACATTCGAGATGACATCCGACATGCTCATCAGCGATATCGAAATGGCGGGCGATAGGGACGTTGGCCGATATGTTGAAGCAAGCTTCCCCTGAGCCTTCGGCTTGGGTTTTCGAAGCGATTCAAAAATCGGCGGGTATGGAA
>CAZANJ010000327.1:0-4134 GCA_964486415.1 uncultured Anaerolineales bacterium | reverse complement strand
CTAGGGGCCTGCATCAGCGGAAAGGTAGTTGACCCAGGGGGTAAGCCGGTGGATTCATTGCCTGTGGCTTGCAGCCAGGTGCATACAAACTGTAACCCACCAAGATTGGATGACAGGCCAGGAGATGAGTGGTTGCAGCGGCCCGATCACAGTCGCGGCTGGGGAGAGCACAGATATCGGGCATCTTGGAAAACTCCATCGGCTTTCTAATTCCCAACGAGGAGGAGCCACTCTGGCACAGAGCGAAGAATTGCCTCGACTATATTCCGGTTCCTCAGCGTCATTTCTTCGATGTTGACGTTCCAAAGGCGTACATTCACACTTGGCTAGCCTGGCAGGAAGAACCGGGCATGCAACTCGGCCTTGCCGTAACGGCTGAGTATCTAAATATCGAATCTTACGTTTTACGCAATACGCAATAAGGAGATAAATTATGTGTCAAGCGACAGTCTATTTAGGCGAGGAGGAGGTCGCCCGCGAGGTGACCGGACTTGAGGTGCGCGATGATGGCGTGCGATTGACCTCGTTCTTCGAGGAGCCGCAGATGGTGCCAGGGCGCGTGCGTCACATCGATTTCCTGAAGCATCGGGTGCATTTGGAGCCGCTGGAGGAGGAGAAATGAGCAAGGTCGAGAACGACACCGATAAGCTGCGGGTGCTACTGCCCCACTGGATCGAGCACAATGGCGAGCACGCGGACGAGTTCCGCCAGTGGGCCGGGCGGGCCGGCGCAGCCGAGGAGATGATCCTGGAAGCGGCCGATCTGGTCGAGAAAGCCAACGTGAAACTCGAAGAAGCCTTGGAAACCCTGGGCGGCCCGCTGGAACATCATCACCACGAACACCACCACTGATAATTACGTTTCACGTTTTAGCAAGGAGGCATTATGAACGTCGAACGCTGGGGCTGGTACTCCATCGGCATCAACGTCTTGCTGGCGGCCATCAACCTGGGCATCGCGCTCGCCTCCGGCAGCCTGGCCGTGCGAGCCGAGATGGTCCACAACGCGGTCGATTTCCTCACCGCCGTGGCAGTGCTGATCGGGCTGAAACTCTCGAAGCGCAAGTCGAAGGAGTTCCCCTACGGCCTCTACAAGCTGGAGAACGTGATCACCGTTGGGCTGGCGGTGATGATTTTCGTCACCGCCTACGAGATCGCACGCGACGCGCTTTTCACACCGGCGCAGGTCGCTACGGTGTATAGAGTTGATCCCTGGATGTTGGGCGGCGTGATCGTGGCGACCATCATCCCCCTGGTCTTCAGCCACTTCGAGCTGCAGGTCGGGCAAGAGGCCAACTCGCCGGCCCTCATCGCCGACGCCAGGGAGTACCGCGCCCACGTCTTCACCACCGGCGTCGTCTTCGCCGCGCTGCTGGGCCAATGGTTCAACTTGCCGCTGGATCGCATCGCGGCGCTGGTCATCGTCGTCGCCATCGGCAAGACCGGCTGGGAGCTACTTTCGGACGGCATGCGCGTGCTGCTGGACGCCTCGCTGGACCCCGACACGCTGCTGGATATCCGCGAGATCATCCTGGACGAGCCGACGGTGGCCGAGCTCAAGTGGGTCACCGGGCGCAACGCCGGGCGCTTCCGCTTCGTCGAGGCGGAGCTGACGCTGCGCGTCCAGGATCTGGAGAAGGCCGAGGCGGTCACGCGCAGCATCGAGGCCCAGATCAACCAGGCCGTGCCCCACGTGGAGCGCGTGCTTATCCACGCCGAGCCGATGGAGCGCACGCACCTGCGCTACGCCGCGCCCCTGGCCGAGGCCGACGGTCTGCTTAGCGAGCACTTCGGCGAGGCGCCCTACTTCGCCCTGGTCAGGCTGCGCCTGGCCGACGGCGTCATCGAGGAGGGCCGGACGCTGGCCAATCCCTTCTTGCAGGAGGAGCGGGCCAAGGGTATCCGGGTGGCCGAGTGGCTGGTCGATCACAAGGTGGACGTGGTGTTCCTGAAGGAGAGTCTGCGCGGCAAAGGGCCGACCTACGTCTTCGGCGACGCGGCGGTCGAGATGCGAGAGACGGACGCGGCGACGCTGGATGATGCGCTGGAAAGTGCGCGAGGGGAGAAGGTCTGATGAAGAAAGAGGCAATGCTCTACGAGAAACTGGATGATAACAGCGTGCAGTGTTATCTCTGTGCCCACCGCTGCAAGATCAACCAGGGCCAGCGCGGCACCTGCCACGTGCGCGAGAATCAGGACGGTACGCTTTACACCCTGGTCTATGGGCGCACGATTTCCCAGCACGTCGACCCGGTGGAGAAGAAGCCCTTGCAGCACTTCTACCCCGGCTCCACGGCCTACTCCATCGCCACCGTGGGCTGCAACTTCCGCTGCCAATGGTGCCAGAACGCCGAGATCTCCCAGATGCCCCGCGAGCGCCATTTCATCATGGGGGATGAGGCCAGCCCGGAGGAGATCGTCGCCGGGGCCAAGCGGGCCGGCTGTCGCAGCATCGCCTACACCTACACAGAGCCGACCATTTTCTTCGAGTATGCTTACGACACCGCCCTCCTGGCCCACGAGGAAGGCATCGCCAACATCTACGTCACCAACGGCTTTATGAGCGATGAGATGCTGGAGACATTCGATCCATATCTTGACGCCGCCAACGTCGACCTCAAGGCCTTCCGCGACGAGACCTATCGCAAGTACGTCGGCGGGCGCTTGCAGCCGGTGCTGGATAGCCTCAAGAAGATGAAGGAGCTTGGCGTCTGGGTGGAGGTGACCACGCTGGTGGTGCCGGACATCAACGACGACGAGGAGGAACTGCGCGACGCGGCCCGTTTCGTGGCCCAGGAGCTGGGCGTGGAGACGCCGTGGCACATCAGCCGCTTCCATCCCTCCTACCAGATGAGGGATCTGCCTCCGACGCCCATCGCCACACTGCGGCAGGCGCAGGAGATCGGCCAGGAGGAGGGGCTGCGCTACATCTACGTGGGCAACATCCCCGGCGAATCCAACACTGTCTGCCACGAGTGCGGCCAGATGCTGATCCGCCGCTCCGGCTACTGGCTGCGTGAGAACAACGTCAAGCCCGGCGGCCTCTGCCCCAACTGCGGCGCGCCGGTGGCCGGGGTGGGTATGGCGGGGAAACACGCTTGAGGAGCGTCACTTTGGGCGTAAACTTCCAGGACACGCAGCTTGGCCTCGGAAGTGCTCCCCGCTCGCCCGCGCAGGCGGGCCACGTAGGACACCACGCACACCGGCCCGTAGAAAGCATAGTCGATCTCGATCATCGCGTAGTCGATGAGGTCGATCTCGTCCAACAGACGTTTGACGCGGACGGCGCCCTTCATCCTGCTCGATGGACGCCGCCCGCCGCGACAGTTCTCACTGTTATGAGGTTGTCCGGCGTCCCCTGGGCAAGAGCAGGATAAGGGGCAATCCCAGAAGCGTGATGACGGCGCTGGCGGTGAAGGCTACGCGCAGGTTGAAAAGGTCGCCTATACCCCCCAGTGCCACGATCACCCCGGCGCGAAGCGTAAAGCTCAGCGCCATATAAGCTCCGTTGGCCAAGGCCGGGTTTTCGGGCGCGCTCTCCTGCACCAGCGCCATGATGACCGACCCGGCGGAGAGGGCGGTAAGGCCCATCAATAACAGCAGCGGGATCTGTAACCAGCCATCGAGTAGCAGAAACGCGAACATCAGGAGCGGAGTCGTCAACATCGAGGAGAAAAGCACTACGCGGCGTCCCAGACGGTCGCTCAATGATCCGCCCAGCAGCGAGCCGATCACGCCTGCTCCTTGCAGCATGGAAAGGGAGGCCCCGGCGAAGAAGAGCCCCGCTCCCTCCTCGCTCAGGAAAGTGGGCAAGTAGGTTGTCAGCGCCGATATCATGAAAGAGCGTGCCACGATGACGCCACTCAGGGGGAGCAGAAGCGGCCCCATACTCCGCCAAGCTTCTCTCCAGGGAAGCCCTACCACTTCGCTATGGGCGCTGCCCTTCACGCCCCGAAGCAGGAAGAAGAGCAGAGCGGACATCGCGAGCCCCGCGATCATCAAGCCCGGTGTGCCGCTCAGTGTCAGCAATTCGAGCGCACTGACGATCACGATTGACCCCAGCGTGCGTCCCAGCTCCCCGCCGACCATCCAGAAGCCCATCCCGCGCCCTAGATGTGGCCCCGAAAGGCGCCCG
>CAZANJ010000326.1:0-4142 GCA_964486415.1 uncultured Anaerolineales bacterium | reverse complement strand
TCCCAATTCCGCCTGAGCCTTGGCCCACTCTTCCGGCGTATTCACGTTGCGGAAAGAACGGAAGGTGGGGTCGAGAGGAAGAACTTTATCTGGGGTGATGTAACGAACGCGCACTTTTGGAAAGAAGGAAACGATACGCCGTTCTCCGGAGCGGATGACGGCTTCTATCGCGGGCAAACATGTGCGTCGATAGGCTCCGTGTAAGGGCTCCACATATTTCCCTCTCTTTAGCATGGCTACGTCGAACCCCTCGGCCCAACGCGCGAACGCTAGCAGTAGGTTGGGATTCAAAAAGGGCATATCGCAACCCACTGCTAGCGTCAACTCGTGGTTCGCTGCCGCCAATCCGGCGTGTAAGCCTCCCAGCACCCCCACACCTCGAAAGCGATCCGCCACCACCGGTGCGCCCATACTGGTATAGCTTTGAGTGTCACCCGCGACGATCAGCACCTCGCTGCACACCTGGGCCATTTTTTCGACGACGATCTGGATCAGCGGCTTGCCATCCAGCTCGATGAGGGCCTTGTCGCGTCCCATCCGCCGACTGGCTCCGCCCGCCAGCACGAGCCCGGTTACCTGAATGTCAGGGGGCGAGGTGTGGGAATTGCTGCGTTTGGTCAAGATGAGACCGTTTCACTTCTTCCTTCGGCGGCGCTCAGGACAGGCCCTTCGGCGGTGGGTTTTTGAAGCTCAAGGGGATCCATTTGTCGCAGCGTCTCGGTGAATTCCTTTACAGTCTCTACGAAGAGATTGCCTTCTGAGGCGGAGACCCACTTTGCCAGGAAGCGTTCGGACTCGATGCCGGTGAATTCCAGTAGCGCTTGGAGCACGGGCATGCGGCGGGCTGTGCGATGATTGCCGGTGGAGTAATGGCAATCGCCGATGTGGCAGCCCAACATCATCACACCGTCCGCGCCCTCCTGGAAGGTGCGGATGATTAACTCCGGCGAGACGCGCCCAGAGCATGGGACGCGGATGATCTTGAGATTGGGCGGATATTTGAGCCGACTCCCGCCGGCCAGATCTGCCCCGGCATAGCTGCACCAATTGCACAAAAAACCGATGATTTTCGGCTCGTAGTTATTTTCAGGCATAGACACCTCCGAATTAGCGAGTATGCTGAGCTGAGTAACCAGTGTGCAAGTCGCTTGCAGCTGTTGACTTACACACTTGCCTACTTGCCCACTTGCAGCCTTGCGTACTCCTGCTCGACCATCGCGTTCATCGCGCCTATCATCTCTTGCAGCAACTGACGATCGGTGAAGTGGCGCAAGGTGATGGCCTTGGAGGGACATGTACCGGTGCAAGTGCCGCATCCCTTGCACAGCGCCTCGATCACGTGGGCCACTCCGCGATCTTCCAGGAATTCGATCGCTGTGTAGGGGCAGGTCTCGATGCACTGACCGCAGCCCACGCACATCATATCGTCCACCAGGGCGGTGGCGGCCTCGACCTCCACCTCCTCCTGACGGATGAGTGAGAGCACCCGCGCCGCTGCTGCCGATCCTTGGGCTACCGATTCGGGAATGTCGCGCGGTCCTTGGGCGCAGCCGGCGATGCAGACCCCTTCAGTCGTCGTCCCTATCGGGTCCAGCTTGGGGTGCCGCTCTTTGAACCAGCCATCGGCGTCGGTGCTGATGCCGAACAGGTTGGCTACTTCTCGTGCATCGTGACGCGGTTCTAGCCCTACGCTGAGGATGACCATATCTACGGGGACACGCATCTGCCGCCCCAGAATGCGATCCTCGGCATAGACGGCCAGTTTGCCATCATGTGGCAGAATCTCCGAGGGACGTCCGTTGATGAACGTGGTACCTTCCTTCTGCAAGCGCTTGTAGAACTCCTCGTAGGTCTTGCCTCCGGTGCGCATGTCGATGTAGAATTCGTAAATGCGCGCGTCCGTCTTCCCGTGGACCAGATGGGCCAGCTTCAGCGAGTACATACAGCAGACCTTGGAGCAGTAGGCGTTGTAGTTCTCATCGCGGCTGCCCACGCAGTGGACGATGGCGATGCTCGCCGGCGTCGTCTCGCCGTCGCGCAGCACGATGTGACCGCTTGTAGGGCCGCCCCCGCTCAGCATTCTCTCAATCTCCATGCTGGTGAAGACATTGGGGTAACGTCCATATCCGTACTCGTCGACTCGACTTGCGTCGAAGGCCTCGTAGCCAGTGGCGAGGATAATGTTGCCCACTTCTACCTCTCGAATGGTATCCTCTTGGGTATAGTCGATGGCGTCGGTGGGGCAGATCCGCTCGCATAACCCGCAGCGTTCGCGGGTGAAATACAGACAGTGCTCGCGGTCGATCACAGGAGTCGCGGGCACGGCCTGTGCGAATGGCCGGTAGATCGCCTTGCGCTTTCCCATCCCCACGTTGAAGCCATCATCTGTGACCTTCGTGGGGCATTTTTCCTCGCACGTGCCACAACCGGTGCATTTGTCCGCGTCCACCGAGCGTGCCTTCTCGCGGATACGAACGGTGAAATTGCCCACGTAGCCCGAAACTTCCTCGACCTCGCTGTACGTCAAGAGCGTAATGTTGGGATGTCGACCGACATCCATCATTTTGGGGCCGAGAATTCAGGCGCTACAGTCGAGCGTGGGAAAGGTCTCGTCCAGTTGGGCCATGTGTCCGCCGATGGAGGGCTCCCGTTCCACCAGGTAGACGGGGTAATTGGCATTCGCCAGTTCCAGCGCGGCCTGGAGGCCCGTGATCCCGCCCCCAACGACGAGGGTGGCCGGGTTGATGGAGACGCGATTGGCGCTCAGCGGCTGGTGGTGGTAGACCCGCAGGACGGCGGCTTCGACCAGTGCCTTGGCCTTTTCCGTCGCTTCGTCCTTGTCCTTGTGGACCCAGGAGCATTGCTCGCGGATGTTGGCCATCTCGAAGTAGTATGGGTTGATCCCGGCTTCGCCAACCGCTCGCTGAAATGTCGGTTCGTGCATGCGGGGCGTGCAGGATGCCACGACCACTCGCTCCAGACCAAGCTCTTGGATGTCCTCCTGGATCATCTCCTGGCCCAGGCTGGAGCACATGAACTCATAATCGCGGGCTATGGTCACGCTCGGCAGGTCGCTTGCCCATCGGGCCACTTCCGCCACGTCCACTGTCCCGGCGATGTTACTCCCACAATGACAGATGTAGACACCTATTCTCATCAGGCCCCTCCTCCAAAGAGTAACTCTTCTACTTCCTTCAACCTTTCGATGCCCTTAACTTCGTAGGGCAACAAAGGCAATTGGACCAGCGTCATTTTGTCGTCCGATCTACCGCCGTACTCCTCTTTTAGCATTTCGATATACGGTTGTTGCATTTCTTGGCGCCGTTGCATAAAATCGCCATCTGTTTCTACGATTATGTTGTTGATGACCATGTATTTAACGTCTATGTCATGCTGTGCCAGGTTTTTGATCACTCGCTTGCTTTGGTAGACTCCCAGCGCCTCCGGGATTGTGACCAGGATGAACTCCACGTTGGCCGGGTCGCGGAAGAACTGGGTGACTTCTTGCGCCAGTTCCTTCCAGCTTTCGATGATCTCGGTAAAGGGTGTTTGGGAGAGGCTAAACGTGTCCTTCACTTCCAGATAGACCTTGGGCGCTACGCGCAGATGTTCGACGAAGCGCTGTGGAAGGCCCAGCAATCGCAATGTGTCGCCGGCCGGCGCTGTGTCCCAGACGATCAGATCGTACTTCTGCTCTCGAACCTGTTCCAGGATGTAGTCCAGCATAAATTCTTCCTGGATGCCGGGCGCCATTGCCACGTAGTCGATGACCTCATCGTAGGGCAGATCCACCAGCGCCGAGGCCGCCTCGTAGACCTCCGGCCCGAACTTCTCCTTCCAGCGGCGCATCACTTCTTCGGGATCGATCTCCAGAGCGAAGAGGTTATCCACGCCGGGCACCGGTTTTTCCTTGGGGCCGATCTCTGCCTCGAAGATATCGGAAAGTGAGGGGGTGAAATCGCTGGTGATGATCAAGGTGCGCCGCCCGAGCAGTGCGTAATGGAGCGCCGTCGCCGCCGAGGAAGTGGTCTTGCCCACTCCTCCCTTGCCTCCGAACATCAATACGCGCTTGTCAGTTTGATCTAGTTTTGCGAGTGACATCTATTCCTTTCTACTCTTCTACCATCTTCATCGTAACTTAG
>CAZANJ010000325.1:1754-4154 GCA_964486415.1 uncultured Anaerolineales bacterium | reverse complement strand
GGCCTCTGGAGGGCCTTAGAACCGCTACGATTTCCCTCCCTCCATCTGAACTTTGCTTTTTTGTATTATTTCGTGTAAACTTTACTTTTGGCTCTTCCCCTGACATCCTACCGTAGAGAAAGACACTCAAAAAGCAGGGATGTTCAAGCTGGTTTCCCAACCATGCCAGTCAAGAAAGGGTCCATAGTGGCCCGAGTTTTATGAGGAGATACCAACAGGGGAGGAAAGCTTGCACTGTCTCGAATGTTAGAATTAGAAAAACGTGCCGGGAAACACTACATCCCAGGTGCGCATAGTTACTGTATGAGGATATGATGCCAAAAACCGACTTGCTTTTTTTGCACGCCCCCAGCGTCTACGACTTCCGCGAGCGAGCGACACTCTGGGGCCCCACCAGCGACCTGGTGCCCTCTGAACCGATCTTCGATATGTACCCGGTCGGCTTTTCCACTATGGCGGCCTACCTGGAGAAGGCCGGCATTCGCACACGCATCGCTAACCTGGCAGCACGAATGGTGCGCTCAGAGCGTTTCGACGCCGAACGCTTCATCGCACGGCGGCGAGCGAGCGCCTTCGGCGTCGACCTTCACTGGTTACCCCACGCCCAAGGGTCCCTGGCCATCGCCGAACTGGTCAAGCAGCACCACCCGGAGGCGCCGGTGATCTTCGGCGGGCTCTCGGCCAGTTACTTCCACGAAGAACTGGTGCGTTACCCACAAGTGGATTATGTCCTGCGCGGCGATTCGACCGAGGAACCGCTGCGTCAATTGATGAAGTTACTTCTCGCTGCGCCCACTCCAGACACCATAGAGCCGCGCTTATTAAAACAGATCCCGAATCTAACCTGGCAAGGGAGAGACGGCGAGGTCCACATCAACCCACAGGGCTACATCCCCCCCCACCTCGACCACCTGGATATGGATTATCGCCAGATGGTGCGCTCGGTGGTGCGCAGCGCCGACTTTCTGACCCACGTGCCCTTCGACCACTGGCTGGATTACCCCGTGATGGCCGCGCTGACCGTGAAAGGGTGCAAACATAACTGCGCTTATTGCGGTGGCTCAGCCTATGCCTCTCGCTTGATCTCCAAGCGGAGAACCCCTGCCTTCCGTTCCCCCGAGCGCCTGGCCGAGGACCTCCACCGTATGTACGAGATCAGCCGCGCCCCGGCCTTCATTCTGGGCGATATCCGGCAAGCGGGGATGGATTACGCCCATCGTTTCCTGCGGGCCGTCAAGGGCTACCCTGGACAAGCTATGATGGAGATCTTTACCCCGATGAGCCGTGAGTTCGCCGAGGACGTCGCCGATGCGCTTCCCAACTTCGTGATCGAGTTTTCGCCAGAATCACACGACCCCGCCGTGCGCGAAGCGATAAACAAAAACTTCTCGAATGCGGAGATCGAGGCCACTATTGAAAACTGCCTAGACGTCAATTGTCGGCGCTTCGATCTCTTCTTTATGACCGGTCTTCCGAAACAGACGAAGCAATCGGTGCTGGACGGCATCGATTACTGTGAGCATTTACTCAAGCGCTTCGATGATAAGCGCTTTATCCCCTTCGTTGGACCGCTGGCGCCCTTCGTCGATCCAGGCAGTCTGTTCTACGAAAAGTCCGAGGAATACGGATACAACATCCGTTACCGCACGCTAGAAGCCCATCGACAAGCACTGCTCGCCCCAACCTGGAAGCACATTCTCAATTATGAAACGCGCTGGATGAGCCGCGACGACATCGCCGCAGTGACCTATGAAGCGGGCCGTAGACTCAACGCACTCAAGGCCCGCTTCGGTCTGGCGGAGCCGGAGGTCGCCGCAGAGACGGAGGCCCGCATCGACCGCGCCATCAAATTGATGGCCCAGATCGACGATCTGATCGAGCGTTGCACACCGGAGGAACTGGAACGAGAGTTGCAAGCGCTCAAGCCGCAGATCGATCAGGCCAACACATCCACCGTGTGTGAGAAAACCGAACTAGATCTGCCGTTCGACATCACCGCTTTTAACTGGCCTAAATTATTCAAGATGGGCGTCGCAGACGTCTGGGCAGCAGTGACGAACGGTTAGATGAACATTGGAGGTATGATGAAGTTAGAACGTGAAGAAGTCGAGCACATCGCCGATCTCGCTCGGCTAGACCTGAGCGATGGAGAGACGGCTATGTACCAGGAACAACTTTCAGCCATCCTGGCCCACTTTGAACACCTAAAGGAACTGGACACAGAGGAAATTCCGCCTACAGCAACTGTCCTCCCGCTGCGCAGCGTGATGCGCGATGACGAAGCGGCTCCCCCACTCCAGCGCGAGGGAGTACGGGCAAACGCCCCTGATACCGAAAAAGGATGCTTCAAAGTGCCCGGCGTGATGGAATAATGGCAGATTGCAGATTGCAGATCGCAGA
>CAZANJ010000325.1:0-1654 GCA_964486415.1 uncultured Anaerolineales bacterium | reverse complement strand
GCAGATTGCAGATCGCAGAACGTAGATTGCAAATAGCAGTGACAAAGCAACCCACAGAGGAGGAAATCTTGACACTCCATAAACTCACTATCCACGAGGCTAGCGAAGCACTGACCGCCGGCGATATCACCTCAGTCGAGTTGACCCAGGCCGTCATCGACCGCATCGCAGCTGTGGAAGACGACGTACAGGCCTATCTGGCGCTCACACCGGAGAAAGCGCTGGAGCAAGCTCGCCTCGCCGATGAGCGCCGAGCCGCGTATTGTAGTTCGGACACGGAGCCCTGCCCCTTTGGGCCTTTGCTGGGAGTACCGTTAGCCATCAAGGATGTGCTCTGCAGCGAGGGTATCCCCACCACGTGTGGCTCCCGCATCCTGGAGGGTTTTGTGCCTCCCTACGATGCCAGCGTAGTGGCGCGACTGAAAGCGGCCGGCGCGGTCATTCTGGGGAAGACCAACACCGACGAGTTCGCGATGGGCTCCTCAACCGAGAACTCGGCCTACTTCACCACGCACAACCCCTGGGACCTGGAGCGCGTGCCGGGCGGATCGAGTGGCGGCAGCGCGGCTGCCATCGCCGCCGACGAATGCCTGGCCGCGCTGGGCACCGACACCGGCGGCAGCGTGCGTCAGCCGGCCAGCCTCTGCGGCGTCGTCGGGCTCAAGCCCACCTATGGGCGCGTCAGCCGCTATGGCCTGATCGCTTTCGCCTCCTCCCTGGATCAGATAGGCGTGCTGACGAAGGACGTCACCGACGCAGCCATCTTGCTGGGGGCTATCGCGGGCTATGATCCACGCGACTCGACCTCAATGAATGTGCCTGTGCCGGATTACGGCGCCGCCCTGGGTAAGGACTTGACCGGAGTGCGGATCGGCGTGCCGCGCGAGTATTTCATCGAGGGCTTACAGCCGGAGGTGGAGACAGCGGTGCGAGCTGCGGTGGACATACTGTCCGACCTGGGCGCGGAAGTGCGCGAGATCAGCCTGCCGCACACGGAGTACGCACTGCCGGTATACTATCTCATCGCACCGGCCGAGGCCAGCGCCAACCTGGCCCGCTACGACGGCGTGCGATACGGCCTACGGGCGGACTCAAATGACGCGGGCGGCTTGTTGGAAATGTACAAGGCCACGCGCGGGGAGGGCTTCGGCCCAGAGGTTAAGCGACGCATCATGCTAGGCACCTATGCCCTCTCGGCAGGCTACTACGATGCCTACTACCTTAAGGCACAGAAGGTACGCACGTTGATCAAAAATGACTTCGACGCAGCATATGAAGAGGTGGACGTCATCGTCGGCCCCACGAGCCCCGTCACCGCCTTCCGCATTGGCGAGAAGATCGACGATCCGCTGCAAATGTACCTGGTCGATCTCTTCACCCTGTCGATGAACTTGGCCGGAATCTGTGGACTGAGCTTACCCTGCGGCTTCGATACGAAGACGGGACAAGGTTCACTGCCCATCGGCCTACAGATAACGGGGCCAGCTTTCGGCGAAGAGCAAGTGTTACAGGTGGCCCACGCCTACGAACAGGCCACCGACTGGCACAAGCGGAGGCCGAGTTTGTGAGTGCCCGGGCAGATCGCCGGCGTGAAGCACGGTAGAGGTTGGCTGGGATGATTCGGTCGCAGATGGGTTTTCGAAGCGATTCAAAA
>CAZANJ010000324.1:0-4188 GCA_964486415.1 uncultured Anaerolineales bacterium | reverse complement strand
ATGTTCATCCTGCTCCAGGAACACCCGCGCTGGGAGGAGGCGGATTTCTCCGCGCTGAAGCTCGTCATCAGCGGCGGCGCCCCCTGCCCGATGCCGGTATTCGAGAAGTTCTGGGAGCGCGGCGTCGACTTCAAGACCGGCTACGGCCTCACCGAGGCCGGCCCGAACACGTTCTGGCTGCCGCCGGAGGATGTCCAGCGGAAGCCCGGCGCGGTCGGCTTCCCGCTCTTCCACATCGACGTGAAGGTGGTGCGGGAGGATGGCGCCGAGTGCGAGCCCGGCGAGCCGGGGGAGCTGATCATCCGCGGCCCCCACGTCTGCGATGGCTACTGGAACAACCCCGAGGCCACGGCGGAGGCCATCCGCCCTTCGACAAGCTCAGGAGAACCGTGGCTTCATACCGGCGATCTGGCCCAACGCGACGAGGAGGGCTACTATACCATCGTGGGGCGGCTCAAGGACATGATCATCTCCGGCGGCGAGAACGTCTACCCGTCTGAGGTGGAGAGCGTGATGCACGCCCATCCCGCCGTGGCGGAGGCGGCGCTCATCGGCGTGCCCCACGAGAAATGGGGCGAGGTGGGCCGGGCCATCGTGGTGAGGGGCGCCAAAGCCGAGCTGACCGAGGAGAAACTGCTCGACTTCTGTCGGGAGCGTCTGGCCCGCTACAAGGTGCCCAAGTCCGTGGTCTTTGTGGATGCGATGCCCAAGACCGGGGCGGGCAAGATCGACAAGCAAGTGCTGGTCAGTCGGTACGGAGAGTAAGTAGGGAAGCAGGTAGACACTGATTCTGTGTCTACCGTATCCCTCGTGGCAAAATGTAGGGCAGGTTTCCATACCTGCCGTACCCCTTTATAGAGAATGAGGAGGTTCAGGTGCCCAAGGTCGAAGTCAACGACATCGAGATGTATTACGAGGCTCAAGGTGATGGAGATCCGCTGCTGCTCGTCGCCGGGATCGGGCAGGATCACAATACCTGGGGTTTTATGGCCCCCGGCCTTTCGAGCCGTTTCCGGCTCATTATGCCGGACAATCGCGGCGTGGGGCAGACGGATATGCCCGATATGGCGTACACCGTCGAACGGATGGCCTCCGATATGCTCGGTCTGCTCGATGAGCTGGAGATTCAATCAGCACACGTGGTGGGCCATTCGCTCGGCGCCGCCATCGCCTTCGAGATGGGGCGCGGTCATCCGGATCGGGTGCGAAAGGTGGTGATGATGTCCGGCCTTTATCCCGGCCCCCAGGTGGTCATGCCCTCCGCTGAGGCGATGGCGCTGCTGACCGACCGCTCCGGGGAACCACAGGATCTGGTAGAGCGAGGCGTGCGCGTCGCGACCGCCCCGGGCTTCAAGGAGCGCCGGCCGGAGCTCTTCGAGATGCTCGTGCAGGCCGGGCTCAACCGCACCCAGCCGCCCAAAATCTACGAGCGGCAATCGGCGGCCGGAGGGCTGTACCTGCAAGCGGATCACCTGACCGAAGGGTTCGAGCCGCCGCTGCTCTTGATCTACGGGGAGCACGACGCGGTGGCCCCGCCCGCGAACGGCGAGCGTATCCAGGAGAAGCTCCCCCAGGCTGACCTGACCCTCATCCCGGAAGCCGGTCACTTTCTCCACGTCGAGCAGCCGGCGGCGGTGAACAGAGCTATCATCGAGTTTCTGGAGGTTTGATTCGTGAAACGCCACGCACAAATTCTATCCACCGGAAGCTACGTCCCAGAGAGGACCGTCACCAACGCCGAGATCGACGAGATTCTGGGCGAGGAGACGAATCAGTGGCTGATTGAGAACGTCGGCATTCGACAGCGCCACTGGATGCCACGCCCTGAGCGCGTCGAAGGAGCGCCGGATCAGACGACATCCGATCTGGTGGTAGCTGCGTCCAGGGAGGCTCTGCAGAGGGCAGAAATCAGCCCCGAGGAGATCGACCTGCTCATCGTCTCCACCGACACGCCGGATTATCTCTCGCCGTCCACCTCGGTCGTCGTGCAGCACAAGCTGGGGACGGTCAACGCCGGCTGTTACGACGTCAACAGCGCCTGCGCCGGCTGGGTGACGGCCCTGGATCAGGGCGCGCGCTACATCGCCACGGATTCGGAGATGCGCTACGTGCTGGTCAGCGGCGGCTATGGGATGAGCCGCTTCCTCGACATGAGCGACAAGAGGACGGCCAACCTGTTCGGCGACGGGGCCGGCGCGGTCGTCCTGGGAGCGGGCGATGAACCGGGATTCCTGGCCAGCAAGCTCCACGCGCGGGGGGAATATCACGACGCGCTGGGGATCTATACCGGCGGCGCCTACCGCCCCTGCACGTTCGAAACCCTGGAGGAGTACGGGCCGCCCCACGTGGCGTTCGTGAAGAAGTTCCCCGCTACCTTCAACACCGAGCATTGGCCGCCGCTGATCGAGGCCACGCTGGCGAAGGCCGGGCTCACGCTGGACGACGTGGATCTCTATCTCTTCACTCAGCTCAACCTGCGCACCATCGAGGCCATGATGGCGACGTTGGGGCAACCGATGGAGAAGACCCACTGGGTGATGCACAAATGGGGCTACACCGGATCGCCCTGCGTGGCGATGGCCCTGGACGACGCCATCGATCAGGGCTATGGCCCGGCGCCCGGCGACGTGGTGCTCTTCTGCACCAGCGGCGGGGGGATCAGTATCGCGGTCTCGGTCTGGCGCTGGACGAGGAGGTAAACGTGTATATTGGCGATTATCTCGCGCGACGGGAAGTTTATAGCCCCGATAGGCTGGCTATCGTGGACGCGGGTAAGGAGCCTGAGCTGCGGCTCACTTACCGCCAGATGAACGAGCGGGCCAATCGCTTCGCCAACTGGCTGCGGGGCGAGGCCGGGATCGAGAAAGGGGATCGGGTGGCGATTCTGGCCCGCGACGGCGTGGAGCACCTGGACTGCTTCTTCGCCTGTTCCAAGATCGGCGCCATCCACACGGCCCTCAACTGGCGGCTCCACTGGCGCGAACTGGAGCAGATCGTCGAAAACACCACGCCGTCCGTCCTCATCTACTCCAACGACTTCCGCGAGCAAGTGACCCAATTGGAGGGTGCCATTCGCAATTCAGAATTCGCAATTCACCATTATTTGCATATTGAGGGCGACGGGATCCAAGGTAGCCTGCATTACCAATCTACCGTCTCCCAATCCCCCAATCTACCAACCACCTGCGAATCGCTCGACAAGGAGGATACCGCCGCGCTGATCTTCACCGGTGGCACCACCGGCTTCCCCAAGGCGGCCGAAGTCTCTCATCGCATGATCGCCTGGAACACGCTCAACACCGTGATACACGACATCACGCATAACGACGTCTATCTCAATGTCTTCCCCATGTTCCACACCGGCGGGCTGTTCGTCTACACCCTGCCCCAGGTCATCTTCGGCGGGACCACGGTCCTGGTACAGCAGTTCGACCCGACCCTGGTGCTGGCGCTGATGGAGCGGGAGCGGGTGACGGTCTTCGCCGGGGTGCCGACCATGTATCAGATGCTGACCCAGGCCGATAACTGGGACGCGGTTGATCTGTCCTCCCTGCGCTTCTGTACCAGCGGCGGCGCGCCCTTGCCGGTGCCCCTGGTGAAGAAGTACACGGAGGAGAAGGGCACCCGCTTCAAACAAGGCTTCGGCATGACCGAGTTTGGGCCGGGGATTTTCGCGCTGGCCCCGGAGGACGCCATTCGCAAGGCCGGCTCCATCGGTCGCCCCAATTTCTACGTGGACGCCCGTGTCGTGGATGGTGAGAACAATTCACTTGATTCCGGTGAGGTCGGCGAGTTGGTGCTGAAGGGGCCCTCGATCTGCTCCGGCTACTTCGGCGACCCGGAGGCCACGGCCGCGATGCTGGACGAGGAGGGCTGGTTCCACACCGGCGATCTGGCGCAGTACGACGACGAATGGTACTTCTTCATCGTGGGCCGCAAGAAGGATATGTTCATCTCCGGCGGTGAGAACGTCTATCCCCCGGAGATTGAGGCGGCGCTGTACGAACATCCCGCAGTGCATATGTGCGCCGTCATCGGCGTGCCCGACCCCAGGTGGGGCGAGGTGGGGGTGGCCTGCGTTGTCCTGGAGCCGGGGGGCGAGGCGACCGAGAAGGAGTTGCTGGATTTCCTGAAGGACCGTCTGGCGGGCTACAAGGTGCCCAAGCGGGTGGAGTTTATGGACGAGCT
>CAZANJ010000323.1:2819-4197 GCA_964486415.1 uncultured Anaerolineales bacterium | reverse complement strand
TTTTTTGCATTTGTAAATACAATCAGGTACAATGGACATCACCTGTTTGATAGAAGATCGAGGAAGATACAGTTCGCACCGCCGTGAACGGACGGTGCTGGATATACCGAGGCCGGAATTCCTTGCACCGAATCTTCGGACTGGGGCTCAAATATAAAGGAGGGGCGATGTCAACGTCTACCAATTTTATCAACTTCAAGGCGGAAGCTGAGGCGCTGCACGAACAACTGATCGCTTGGCGGCGCGATTTCCACATGCACCCAGAATTGGGCTTTCAAGAACACCGTTCAGCCGCCATTGTCGCCGAGTATCTGCGCCAGTTGGGCTACGATGTGCAGACCGGCATAGCACATACCGGCGTGGTCGGCTTGCTGGAGGGCGAAAAGGATGGACCGGTGGTGATGGCCCGCTTCGATATGGACGCCTTGCCCGTCACCGAGCTGAACGAGGTCGATTATGCCTCGCGTAATCCGGGCCTGATGCATGCCTGTGGGCACGATGCGCATATGGCGATGGGCCTGGGCGTCGCCACATTGCTAGCCAAATATCGGGATCAGATCAAGGGCACACTCAAGCTCGTCTTCCAGCCGGGCGAGGAGGGAATGAACGGGGCCGAGGTAATGGTGAAAGAAGGGGTGCTGGAGAATCCGCGCCCCGACGTGGTGCTGGCGACCCACGTCTGGATCGAGAAACCGATTGGCACCATCGCGGTCACGTCAGGCGCGGTGATGGCGGCGGCGGAGAAGTGGACCTGTGTCGTGCGCGGCGAGGGTGGACACGGCGCGATGCCACACCAGGCGGTCGACCCCATCGTCGCCGCCTCCCATATCGTGACCACGCTCCAGACCATCGTCAGCCGGGACGTGAGCCCGCTGGCGACGGCGGTGGTGACGGTGGGCTCGATTGAGGGCGGCGACGCCTTCAACGTCATCCCAGAAAAGGTCGAGATGAGCGGCACCATCCGCACCTATGATCCAGAGGTGCGGGAGACTGTCCTGCGCCGCGTGCGCGAGGTAGTCGAGGGAGTGGCGGCGGCTTGCGGCACAGAGGCGGAGCTGGAGTTTTCTTATCTGACCCCGGCGCTGGTCAACGACGCCCGAGTCTCCAAGGTAGTGCGCTCGGTCGCGGAGTCCGTGGTCGGGCCGGAGAACGTCTCCGCCGAGGAGCGCACGATGGGCAGCGAGGATGCGTCCTTCTTTTTGCAGGAGGTTCCCGGCTGCTACTTTTTCCTCGGCGCGGCCAACGCGGAGCGCGGGCTGGACGCGCCCCATCATAATCCCCACTTCGATTTCGACGAGGACGCGCTGCCCTTGGGCGTGGCGGTGATGGCCCAATCCATCGCGCATTATCTGATTTAATGTGCGCCATGGCGTAGGGG
>CAZANJ010000323.1:0-2719 GCA_964486415.1 uncultured Anaerolineales bacterium | reverse complement strand
CCCTTGTGGTTGCCCCTCGACGGGCAATTTCACTGGAAGGGCAACCACGAGGGTTGCCCCTACAATGTTCATAGGAGGGTTTATGGAACAGGGATCCAGACGTATCATTTTTGGCCTCGTGATCGCCTTTGTCACCTTGATAATCCTGCTGATCGGATTCGGGAACATCGTCGGCTTCTACACCGATTGGCTCTGGTTCGCCGATATGGGCCAACTGGGCGCTTACCTGCCGCGACTTTGGACCCGCGTCGCGCTGTGGCTGATTGGGGCCGTTGCGGTGCTGATCACGCTGGCGGTCAGTTGGTACTTCATCCCGCGCCGCCTCTTCGGTCGATTCCGGCTGCGCCTGAAGCGCGGGGAAAAATGGGTCACCATCGGCGCGGGGGCATTGAACGTTATCCTCGCTATCATAGCCCTCCTGATCGCCATGACGATGGCCGCGGAGGCCGCCGAAAATTGGATGACCTTCCTCACCTTCCGCCACGCCCAGCCCTTCGACCTGAGCGATCCCATCTTCGGGCGCGACGTCGGCTTCTACATCTTCAAGTTGCCCTTCTACCGCTTCCTCAACAACTGGCTGATGGGCCTGATCGTGGTGACGCTGATGGGCAACACGATGGTCTATTCCTTCTCCGGACGTGTCCGCGAGGCTCCCGCGATTGGACACCTCTCCGTGCTGGGCGCGCTCTTCCTGGTCAGTAAGGCCGCCGGTTACCAGATTCAGCGGCTGGCGCTGCTGGATTCGTCGCGCGGGGTGGTCTTCGGCGCGGGGTACACCGACGTGAACGCCCGCTTGCCCCTCTTCCAGCTATTGACCGCTGTGGTGATCTTCAGCGCCTTGTTGCTCCTGGTCAATATCTTTGTCCGCCGCTGGCGCTGGCTGCTGATCGCGGGCGGCGTGTGGCTGGCCTTGACCGTCGCTGGCCCCGTCTACCCGACGATGGTGCAGCGCTTCAGCGTCGAGCCCAACGAGCTGGCGATGGAGCGCCCTTACATCGAGCACAATATCCACTTCACGCGCTACGCCTACGGGCTGGATGAGATAGAGGAGGCCGATTTTCGGGTCACGGGGGAGCTGACGGGCGAGAAGCTGGAGGATAACCAGAATACGCTCGACAACGTGCGCCTTTGGGATTGGAAGCCGCTGCGCACGACCTACGAGCAACTCCAGGAGATCCGCACTTATTACACCTTCACCGACGTGGACATCGACCGCTACGTGATCGATGGGCGCTTGCGCCAGGTCACGTTGGCGGCGCGTGAGCTCTCCATCGAGCAGATGCGCGAGGACGCGCGTACCTGGATCAACGAGCACTTGGTCTACACCCACGGCTACGGGCTTTGCCTCAGCCCAGTCGCCGAGGTCAGCGAGGAAGGGTTGCCTCATCTACTGGTGCGCGACATCCCGCCCCAGAGCCTTGAAGCGACCCTCGTCATCACCAGGCCGGAGATTTACTTCGGCGAGAAGACCACCAATTACGTCATCGTCAACACCGGCGAGGATGAGTTCGATTATCCCAAGGGTGATGAGAATGTCTATGTCCGTTACGAAGGCGCTGGCGCGGGCGGCGTGAAGCTGGGCGGATTGCTGCGGCACACGGCCTTCGCGCTGCGCTTCAACAGCACGCCGATCTTGATCTCCAAGGCGCTCAGTTCCGAAAGCCGCATTCTGTTCCACCGCGCACTCCCAGACCGGGTGGAGACGCTGGCGCCGATGTTATGGTATGATGCCGATCCTTACCCCGTCATTGTGGATGGGCGTATCGTCTGGCTGTATGATGCCTACACCTGGAGTAAGCGTTTCCCCTACTCGGAGCCGACGGGCGGGCTCAACTACATCCGCAACAGCGTGAAGGTCGCCATCGACGCCTACAGCGGCGAGACGACCTTCTATGTCGTCGATCCCGATGATCCACTGATCCAGACCTATCGCTCCATCTTCCCCGAACTGTTCGTCTCCGGTGATGAGATGGACCCCGTGCTGCGCGAACATTGGCGCTATCCGGAGCAACTTTTCCGCATTCAGGCCGAGCGTTACGGGGCCTATCATATGCAGGATCCGCGCGTCTTCTACAACCAGGAGGATCTGTGGCAGACGCCGATGGAGGTGCGGGAGGCGGAGGAGACGGAGATGTCCCCTTACTACGTCACGGCGCGGTTGCCCGGCACGGAGGCGATTGAGTTTATGATGATCCGGCCCTACGTGCCGGCCGGCAAGCAGAATATGATCGCCTGGCTTTATGCCGACTCCGATGGCCCCGATTATGGGCGCCTGGGCGTCTACAAGTTCTCCAAGGAGGCGCTGGTCTACGGGCCGATGCAGGTCGAGGCCCGCGTCGATCAGAATCCGGCCATCTCCCAGCAACTGACGCTCTGGAATCAGCGCGGCTCCTCCGTCATTCGCGGCAACCTGATCGTGATTCCGATTGACGGCACGCTGCTCTATATCGAGCCGCTCTACCTGCAGGCCGAGTCGGGGCGCTTGCCCGAACTGAAGCGCGTGATCGTGGCGCACGGCAACCGCATCGCTATGGCGAAAAGTCTGGCCTCTGGGCTGGCCCAGGTGTTGGGGGAGGAGCCGCTGGCTGAGCCCGGCGAGGGGGCCGGGGGAGAGGTGCTATCGACCGATGCAGCGGAACTGGCACTCTCGGCCCAGGCGCATTATGAGGCGGCCCAGGAATGCCTGCGGCTCGGCGATTGGACTTGCTACGGTGAGGAG
>CAZANJ010000322.1:0-4225 GCA_964486415.1 uncultured Anaerolineales bacterium | reverse complement strand
TCTAAAGCTGGAGCTGTTCGCCAGGGCCGATGTCCGCCTACTCCTCCCCTTCTTCGTCTTTGTGAATGTAAATTGTGAGGCTGATATACCATTGGATTGTGTGACCGTCAAACTTGAAGCAGGGCGATGGAAGCGGTCAGCGCCATCTGCCCCAGGTGGTAAGTGACATGCACCCGCAGCCGCGCCGAGGGGGAGGGTGCGACGAAGCGATCCCAGGCCAGCATCACATCGGAGGCGAAGAACAGGCTGGCCCCAAGGATGGCGGTTGCTCGCCGCCAGCTAGTCCATGCTGTCCGGAAAAGGGTGGCCCAGGCTGAAAAGAGCATCAGACTCAACACCAGGCTGTATAGCGCCACGGGAGCGAGCAGGCTCCTTTTATCCCGATGGCGCAGCTTGGCCGCGATGGGACGGTAGATTGCTATACCAATGGATGCCACGGGAATCAACAGAGCGAGGGCGAGCGCTGGGGGCAACGTGGGGCTCAGACCTAAGATGTAGGAGACGTGCGCCAGCAGGAAGGCCGCCAGGCCAGCCAGGAAGAGGCGCTCGTAGCGCAGCATCAAGAGGATGTCTCCGATCAGCGAGAGGCCGAGGCCGATCAAGAAAAAGAGCGCCTGCCATGCGTCGTGCGGCCCGCGCGTCAGCAGCCAGGCCGTGAAGAGAAGGGCGACCAACGTCGCTGGCTTGAATATGTACTCTACTTGTCTGCGGCGATTGGCGACGGCCCACCAATCCACCAAGGCGCATATCAGAGTGACTACGAATCCCCCAATCTCCATTCTCCATTCTCCATATTCTACTGCGAGCGCATGTGAGGGTCCAGTAAGTCACGCAGCGCATCCCCCACCAGGTTTAAGCCCAGGACGGCGAGCATCATCGCCCCACTGGGAGCCAGGCTGACCCAGGGGGCGATGCGCAAAAGCTCACGCCCCTCGTTGATCATGGCGCCCCATTCCGGTGTCGGCGGCTGGGCGCCCAATCCTAGGAAGCTGAGGGAGGAAGCCCGTAGAATGGCCCACGCTATGTCCATCGTGGTCAGCACCAGCATTTGTGGCAAGACGTTGGGGAAGATGTGTCGAAAGATGGTGCGGCTGTCGCGGCAGCCGATGGCCTGGGCGGCTTCAACGTACAATTCCTCTTTCACGCTGAGGACGCTCCCTCGCACCAAGCGGACGTAGCCGGGGATGCTGGAAATTCCCACCGCGATCATAACGTTGACCAATCCGGGCTGGAGGATGGCCACGATCCCCAGCGAAAGGATCAAACTGGGAAAGGCGAGGGCTACATCTACTAGACGCATCATTATTCGGTCGAGCCAGCCGCCATAGTAGCCGCTGATGAGGCCCAGCATCAGGCCGGGCAGCACGGCCATCATCGCGGAGAGGACTCCCACCGCCAAAGAGATGCGGCCTCCGTGAAGCACCCGGCTGAACACGTCGCGGCCAAACAGATCGGTTCCCAAGGGATGGCCCGCTGAGGGAGGGAGAAGTTGGTCGTCCGGTTCCATGTCGAGGGGATTGTAGGGGCTTATCCAGGGGGCGAGCAGTGTACCGATCAGGAGCAGCGCCAGCAAAATCGATCCCACAATACCGACCGAGGAGAAATGATTTTGGTACATTGGGGCGCTCTTAAACTGGATGGGCCTTACTCACGCCGGACCCGCGGGTCGAGCAGTCCATAACTCAAATCCACTGCCAGGTTCACGGTGGCATAAATTGCTGCTCCCAGGATCACTACTCCTTGTACCAAGGGGTAATCCTTCCACGAGATGGCATCTACTACCAGCCGCCCCAGCCCTCGTCGCGAGAAAAGGGATTCTGTAATCACGGTGCCGCCAAGTAGTGATCCGAACTGGAGGCCAATCAGAGTCACTATGGGGATCAGTGCGTTGCGCAGCGCATGGCGCCAAAGTACCGTTCTTTCTTGTAAGCCCTTGGCGCGCGCCACGTTGATGTAGTCCTGGGGGAGAACTTCGAGCATCTGATTGCGCACCAGACGGGCGATGGTGCCGGTGGAAGCCAAGCTCAGGGTCAGCGCGGGCATCAGCAAGTGGCGCCAACTGCCCTGACCGGTGGCGGGGAGCCAGCCTAAAACCAGGCTGAAGAGCAGAATCAGCAAGAGTCCGGAGAGGAGAATCGGTCCAGAGACGCCCAATACGGAGATGAGGATACAGAATTGGTCGATCCACGTGCCCTGATGAGTGGCGGCGAGTACCCCTAACAGGGTCCCCCAAACGACTGCCAGCAGGGTCGCCGTGACCGCCAGAGCCAGCGTGTGCGGCAATTGCTCGGCTATGATGTCGGTCACAGGGCGGTGGCTGATCAAGGATACTCCCAGGTCGCCTTGTGGTAGATCGGCTAGAAAGTTTAGGTATTGCAGCATCAGCGGATCGTCCAAGCCCATCTGTGACCTCAGGGTAGCGATGTCCTCGGCGGACCCGCCGCCCTGGGAGATGATTATGGTTACTGGATCGCCCGGAAGGAGGCGTATGGAGAAGAAAGTGAGCGTCACGACGCCCCACAGTACGAGGATGGTGGTGAGCAAGCGGCGCAGTGTATAGGAGAGCATCTCAGTCGGCAGAGGGAGCTATTACCCAAATGCAAAGCACTTACTGAAAGTGCGTTGCACCTTAGCTACTTCTCCCCTAATGAGACATCGTATAACAGTGGAAACCAGCCTTGTCGGTCGTAGCGCAGGTTTTGCACTTCGGCGCTGGCAGCGTTCAGATTCACATAATCCCGGATCGGAATGATCAATGCCTCGTTCATGATGTATTGCTGAATTTTGGCGTAGATCTGTTTGCGAGTGTCTTCGTCCATCTCCTCCTTACCCGCCTCCAACCACGCATCCAGCGCGGGAGTGGCGAACTTCGACCAGTTGAAACCACCTCCCACGTTGCCGGAGTGGAACGTAGTGCGAAGAATGTCGGGGTCGCTGCTGGAGAAGAGGAAGGGCGCCAGATGGTACTTACCCTCTGCCACGTCGCCCAGCGCGTTGGAGAAAGTCGTCTGGCGGGAGGTGATACCGATTCCCACTTGCTTCAACTGCTCCTCCAGCATCTGCCCGACCTCCGGGATATATCCCCAGCCCATCAGGATGGTCTCCAATTGGAGCGGCTGGCCCTCTTTATCCCGAATGCCGTCGCCATCGGAGTCGACCCAACCGGCCTCTTCGAGGAGCGCGATTGCCTGTTGAGGGTCGTATTCGTATTTCCCCTCGATGGTGGGGTCATAGCCAAAGGTGGGACGGGTCAATGGACCGTAAGCCACCGGCGAGTATGCTTTGAAGACCGTTTTCACGATGGTGGCGCGATCCACGGCGTGGATGAGTGCCTGTCGGACCTGGGCGTCTTTCAGCGGCGCACGCTGTGTGTTTATGAAGAACTGCAACGGCTGCCCAGGGATCGATACGGGTAACAGGACGTAATCGTCGCTCTCGTCGAGCCGCTCGGTATCCTGTGGTGGAATCTCTCCCATCACGTGCGCTTCGCCAGATTCTAGCGCTAGCACCCGGGTTGCGGAGTCGGTGTAGAAGCGGAACGTGACCTCTTCCAGGTGGGCTGGCCCTTCGTGCTCGAAGAAGGACGGCGCCCAATCGTAGTCCGGGTTACGGGTCAGTGTCAGGTGATCTTTGGGCACATATTCTTTGAAGATGAATGGCCCAGTTCCTACTTGATGGAACTGGTACTCGTCGCCCCATTTCTCCACCGCTGTGGGGGAGACCATTGCCAGGTAGACGGTGCTGAGGGAGGTCAGAAATGGCGCATAGGGCTCCTTGAAATGCACCCTCACAGTGTGGGAGTCTACCATTTCCGTTTGGTCATAGGGGCCTAACATACCGCCTGCTTTGCGCGACTTGGTTTCCGGATCTGCGATGCGGTCTAAACTGAAGCGAACCGCTTCGGCGTTAAAGGGCGTGCCATCGTGAAATTTGACATCTTCGCGGAGGTGGAAAGTGTACGTCAGGCCATCGGCGGAGACCTCCCAGCTTTTGGCCAAGCCTGGGACGAACTTCCCTTCTGGCGTCAGCCAGACCAGCGGATCGTAGACGCTGGTGAGGGGAATCCCCAGCTCCGAGGAAGCATCGATATGAGGATCGATCCCTGAAGGCGCCAGAGTGAGACCGTAAATGAGAGAGCCTCCGGGGACTTCTTTTGCACAACCGACAATGAGAGTTGTGATTAATACGAGTAAGAAAAAAAAGCGTTTCATACCTGTCTCCTTGA
>CAZANJ010000321.1:0-4227 GCA_964486415.1 uncultured Anaerolineales bacterium | reverse complement strand
AAATCATCCGCCAGTTTACGCTCGCCAGGGATCGCCAGATCCCGGCTCTGTGCGAAGAAAACCGTCTCAAAACGGTAGTTGGGACGGGGATCTGGCGATCCCCTTCGAGCACAAACTGATGGGAAACTTCCGCCGAGCTGTACTAGAGATTTACTTGACATAATTTAAGTCATATATTAAAATAATCAAGGTTTAGATAAAAATTTAACAGGAGGAATATGATGTATCCCATACCTACCGAATGTCCTATCTGTCACGATCATCTGATAGTCACACGAATGGCTTGCCGGAACTGCGGCACCGCACTTGAAGGCCGTTTCACAATGGGACAGCTCTTCCAACTCACTGCCGACCAACTCCACTTCGTCGAGGTCTTCATCCGCTGTGAAGGAAAGATCAGTCGCGTGGAGGAAGAGCTGGGACTCTCTTATCCCACCATCCGCAGCCGCCTGGACGAAGTCATCCACATACTGGGCTACGAAGTAGAAGCGGAGCAGAAAACCGACAATGAACAGCAGCAAGAGGTTCTAGAACGCTTAGCACGCCAGGAGATCAGCTCAGAAGAAGCACTCCGGCTCATACGGGAAGAATAGGAGGCCAAGATGTTTGAGCAAACTTTCGAGACCTCGGCATCACCCCATCTCGTCATCAGCGAATGCCTGGGGAACTTAACAGTAAGCGGATCGGAGGAGCGGGAGATCCACATGCGCATACAGGGCGAGGCTGAAGATGCGAGTTGGAAACGGGAGGGAGAAGCTCTGACCTTCAAGTCGCGCGTCGATTGTCTCATCAATTGCCCGCCCCAGACGACGCTGACCATCAACGCCATACACGGGAATCTGAAAGTCGCGGGGCTGAAAGGCTCGCTTGCTATCAGCACCGTACACGGCAACTTGACTATGCAAAGCGTCGGCCCCACCGCCGTGGAGCAAACGTTCGGCAACCTGAGCGCTAGCCAGGCAACGGCGAAATTGGAACTGCAAGACTTGAAGGGAAACGCGCAGGTCGAGGGCGTAAATGGCGCTCTCTTGCTGGGTCAGGTGGGCGGCAACCTAAACGCCGAAGGGCTTGATGGAGGACTGGAGATGGAAAAAGTGCGCGGGAACATTCGACTAGGCCCGCCCTTCTCCCCCGGAGCGACCTATCGCGTAAACAGCGATGGCAATCTGACCGCCCTCATCCCAGCAGACGCCAACTTGCGGCTGACCTTGCGCACCAGCAACAGGATTAGGTCGACCATCCCGGAGTTGACCCTGGAGGAAATCGACGGAGGGGCAAAGGGCATCCTGGGAGCGGGAGAGGCCAGCCTGGAGGGCGAGGTGAAGGGCAACATATCCTTGAAACCAGCGGAGTCTGAAGAGAAGAGAAAATTCAACGGCTGGGAAAATGAATTGAAAAACACCCTGGATAAAGTAAGCAAGCAGATCGAGTTGCAGGTCAACGAAGCGGTGGCAAAGACGGTGACACGCCTGGAAGAAAGCTTGCATCACATAGACGGCGAGAAGATCGGCCAGCGCGTGGATCAAGTGGCAGAACAGACCCGCCGGAAGGCAGAACGGGCCGCAGAACGGGCTCGCCTACGGGCCGAGAAGGCCGAGCGGCGCTGGCAACGAGCCAGCGGACAAAATGCTCGCTCACGTCAATCCAAGCAAGACGCCACAACGGACGAGGAATGGCTGCGCGTGCTGCGCATGGTGGAGGAGGGAAAGGTCACCCCAGAACAGGCATCTGAACTGCTGGCCGCGTTGGGGGGACGGTGATAAAACGTGTCCGCAAAGTCTACTACGAGTACCCGGGACAGTTCTGGGTTCTCATTCTGGGGACATTCATCGACCGGTTAGGCGGGGCGCTGATGTTTCCCTTCTTCACGTTGTACATCACGCGCAAGTTCGACGTGGGCATGACGGAGGTCGGCGTGGTCTTCGGCCTATTCTCGATCGCGAGCGTGGCGGGTAGCTCCTTCGGCGGCGCGATGACCGACCATCTGGGCCGCAAAGGCATGCTCATCTTTGGCCTGATCGCCAGCGCCATGTCCAGCCTGCTGATGGGGCTGGTTGAGTCCATTGAGCTGTTTTTCGCCACCGTGTTGGTCGTGGGCGTGTTCGCTCACTCCGGCAGCCCGGCGCAGCAGGCCATGGTGGCCGATCTGTTGCCGGAGAAACAGCGCGCCCAGGGATTTGGCATCTTGCGTGTGGTGGCGAACCTGGCCGTGGCCATCGGCCCGGCCATCGGGGGGCTGCTGGCAGCTCGATCCTACCTGCTTCTCTTCGTCTGTGATGCAGTGACCAGTATAGTCACCGCCGGTGTCGTGGCCCTGGCGATCACGGAGACGAAACCGGCTCGCCGGGAGGGCGAACAGCAGCAGACGATGGCGCAGACCTTTGGCGGATATTGGAACGTCCTGCGGGATGCTGCGTTCGCCTTGTTCCTTCTGGGTTGCATGCTGCGATCACTGGTCTCGATGCAGATGCCGACTACCCTGCCGGTCTACTTGCAGGACGTCCACGGTGTCTCAGAACAGGGCTTCGGCTACATTCTGAGCCTCAACGCGGCGATGGTGGTGTTTCTCCAATTCCCTATCACCCGTTGGATCAAGGGCTATCGTCCATTGATAATGATGGCGGTCGGCATGGTGCTGTACGCCATTGGGTTTGGGTTGTATGGCTTTGTCTCGGTGTACGCGCTCTTTCTGGTAGCGATAGCCACACTCACCGTCGGCGAGATGGTGATCGCTCCCACCTCACAGGCGTTAGCGTCTCGCTTCGCGCCCGAGGATATGCGGGGGCGATATATGGCCGTGTATGGGTTCAGTTGGGCTGTTCCGACCGCTTTTGGGCCTCTCTTGGCCGGGCTGATTATGGACAACGCCAATCCTCGCTTGGTCTGGTATGCTACAGGATTGGTGGGGCTGATGGCTGCCGGACTTTTCGTCTGGTTGCAGCGTTGGACTACGAGCCGGGAGACCGCTGTATGTAGTGAGGAGGTGTAACAACAAGCAATGAGATCAGTGTGTAAGGAGGCAAAGTATGACCACAGATAACGAACGTTTGAAGATTCTACAGATGCTTGAAGAGGGAAAAATTACCGCCGAGGAGGCCACCACGCTGCTGCGAGCTCTGGGAGGAAACAAGGCCCCCCAATCGCGCACCTTTGGCCCCGACGTAGAGAACCGCTATCTGCGCATCCGCGTGAGCGATATGGTCTCCGGCAAAGGCAAGGTCAACGTGACCATCCCCCTGAGGCTGGTGAGCGTGGGGCTGCGCATCGCGGAGCGATTCGCCCCCGAATTTGAGGGGGTGGAGCTACAAGAGCTAGAGGAGGCTATCGCCAGCGGGGTGGAAGGCAAGATCATAGAGGTGATGGACGCGGAGGATAACGAGATGGTAGAGATTTACGTGGAGTGAGGCCACCACGCCGATTCAACTCACAGACCTACTCTTCCGCCTCCGCCAGGCAGGCCGCGATGGCGGAGCGATGATCCAGCTCCGCCGCACCTCGCTTCCACCAGGCCAGGAACTCCACGTTGCCGGCTGGCCCACGCAATGGGGAGGGCATCAATCCACACAAACCCAGGCCCAAGTCGGCGGCGGCCTCCAGCACCTCCGTCAGCACGCGCCGATGCACCCCCGGATCGCGCACCACGCCCCCCTTCTCCACGTGCTCCGGCCCGGCCTCGAACTGGGGCTTGATCAGCGCCACCACTTGCCCGTCGCGCTTGAGCCAGCCCAGCGCCGCCGGCAGGATCAACCGCAGCGAGATGAAAGACACATCAGCCGTGATCACATCCACTGGCTCCGGCAAGCTCTCCAGGTAACGGGCGTTGGTGCGCTCCATCACCACGACGCGCGGATCGTTGCGCATCTTCCAGTGGAGCTGACCATAGCCCACGTCGATGGCGTAGACGCGCGAGGCGCCCCTCTGAAGCAAGCAATCGGTGAAGCCGCCGGTGGAAGCGCCCACATCGGCCACCACCGCGCCTTCCACGTCCAGGCCGAAGCGCTCCAGCGCCCCCTCAAGTTTCTCCCCGCCCCGGCTCACGAAAGGAGGTTTGCTCTCCAGCGTAAGCGCGGCATCGACCGCCACCCGCGTGCCCGGCTTATCCACGACCTGCCCTTCGACTCGCACCTCACCGGCGCGGATCAAACGCTGGGCCCTCGAACGGCTCTCCGTCAAACCACGTTCCGCCAACAAAACATCAATTCGCTCTTTCATTTTCAAGTTTGCAAG
>CAZANJ010000320.1:0-4245 GCA_964486415.1 uncultured Anaerolineales bacterium | reverse complement strand
GGTGCGCCCCTTCATCCGCCCCAAGGCGGGGCAAATCGAGCGAGTTGCGAATGTTGAATGTTGAATAATGAATAGCGAATAGCGAATAGCGAACATTATTCTCAATTCTCCATTCATTATTCTTCATTCACCATTCTCTATTCGTATCTACTCAGCCGCTCAAGCCGGGTGTGTCACCCGGCGTCTTTTGAACAGTATTTTGTCCAAAAGTAGCTTGCTTCATTCAGAAATCGGGGATTGCAAATCCCCTCTGAGCGGGGTCTGAGTAGTTACCTCTATTCTTCATTCTTCATTCACCATTCCCCATTCCCCATTCGCTCAAGGCTGGAAGCGGAAGAGGCAGACGTCGCCGTCTTGTACCTTGTAGGCGCGGCCTTCGACGCGCACGAGGCCGCGTTCGCGGGCTGTTTGCCAGTTCCCGGCCTCTATCAGGCGCTCGAACTGGATCACTTCCGCGCGGATGAAGCCCTCTTCCATTTGGCTGTGGACTTTGCCAGCGGCCTGGGGCGCCGGTGTGCCGCGCGGGATGGGCCAGGCTCGCACTTCTTCTCCGCCCGTGACGGTGAAAAAAGTGATCAGGTCGAGCACCTTGTAGCCCGCGCGGGCCATCGACTCCAGCCCAGAGCGTTCCAGTCCAACCTCGGCGCGGTACTCGGCGGCCTCCTCGGGCGGCCAATCGCCCAGATCAGACTCCAGTTGTGCGCAGAGCACGACGTGAGAAGCACCCTCTTCTTCGGCCAGGCTGGCGA
The DNA here is from genome assembly GCA_964486415.1 of uncultured Anaerolineales bacterium. Lineage (GTDB taxonomy): Bacteria > Chloroflexota > Anaerolineae > B4-G1 > B4-G1 > CAZANJ01. The sequence goes on along the minus strand of CAZANJ010000320.1, from coordinate 3,496 downwards.
CTTCCTCGGCCAGCGGCCCGCCTTCGGGCAGATCATCCTCGGCAACGTTGGAGATGTAGACATGCTTTTTATCGGTCAGCAATTGCAACTCACTCGCCAGCGCGGGCCTTAGCCCTCCACGGGCCACCCAGGCGGAGGCTCGTTCCCCGGCCTCCAGGCGTTCGCGCAGCTCATTCAGCAACTTCAGTTCATCGGCGTAGTCGCGCGGCTTCGATTTCGCGGCCGAGCGCACCTTGCTCAGCCGCCGCTCGGTCACCTCCAGATCCGCCAGAATCAACTCCAGATCGAGCACCTCCGCGTCTCGGATGGGGTCCACATCTCCCTCGACGTGGGCTATGTCGGGGTCGGGGAAGCAGCGGCAGACCATCGCAACAGCGTCCACGGTGCGGATGTGGCCCAGGAACTGGTTGCCCAGCCCCTCGCCCCGATGGGCGCCGCGCACCAGGCCCGCGATGTCCACGAATTCGACGGCGGCCGGCGTCGCCCGGTCCGGCTTGATCATCCGCGCCAGCACATCGAGCCGTGGGTCAGGGACCGGCACCACGCCGCGATTGGGCTCGATGGTGGTGAAGGGATAAGAAGCCACAGCTGCCTCGGCCTGGGTGAGCGCGTTAAAGAGCGTCGATTTCCCCACATTGGGCAGCCCTACAATGCCGATTTGTAGTGCCATTCTCTATTCTCCATTCTCCATTCTCTTATTCTCTATTCTCTTTTGAGGGGCAAGCTGACGTAGAACGTGCTGCCTTCGTTCAGTTCGCTTTCCACCCAGACCTTTCCGTCGTGGCGCTCGATGATGGATTTGACGATGGCGAGTCCCAGGCCAGTTCCAGATACATTCGGTGTGTCGCGCCGCTTGATGCGATAGAATTTCTCGAACAGCCGCACTTGATCGTCGGGCGCGATGCCGATGCCGTTGTCGGAGATGTGGACGATGGCCTTTTCGTCGCGCTTAGATAATCCCACGGCCACCATGCCCCCGCTGAGGGTGTATTTGATCGCGTTGTCCACCAGGTTGGTGATCGCCTGGCGCAGCAGGGCCGCGTCTCCGGCCACGATGGCCACGCTTTCGGCCGGCTCCATGCGCAACGTGATGCCTTTGGCCGTGGCCCGCGCCCGCATACTGTCCACCGCCTCGACCATAACGGCTCCCAGGTGACATGGCTCGCGCTCTAGTCCCACACCGGCCTCGATGCGCCCCAGATTGAGCAGGTCGTCGATCAGCTCGCTCATCTGCCCCACGCCGCGCAGGATTTTCTCGACGTAATCGCGCTGCTTGTCGGTCATGTCGCCGACGGTGGGCAACATAGTGGCGTAGCCACGCATAAAGGTCAAAGGGGCACGCAGGTCGTGCGAGACGGTCGCCACGAACTCCGACTTCATCTCATCCAGTTCCTTGAGATAAGTTATGTCGCGCATCACGGCCACGCGCCCGATCCGCTCTCCGTCGGCGCTCACGATGGTAGAGGCGTTGGCGTACAATGTCCGCCCGTCTGGCAAAGGGATCTCCTCGGTCAGAGCTTTTTCGGGCGACGAGGGAGCCTTGAATATATCCACCAGGGCCGGCGCCAGGCCGACTTGGCCGATCTTTTGCCCCGATACCTCACCGGCGACCACGTCGAAAGCGCGCTCGGCGGCGGGGTTGACCAGCAGGATGCAATCATCGCGATCGGTGACCAGCACCGCGTCGGTGGTGCTGGAGAGTATGGCGGCCAGCCGTCTCCTTCCGCCCTCGGCAGCCTGGAAGAGGCGTGCGTTTTCCACCAGCACGGCTGTCTGGCTGGTCAGTGTGGAAAGCAGGTCAACCTCGGCGTCGTCAAACTGTCGCACCTCGCCGTACCCCAACCAGATGACGGCCGGCGTTTGATCCTTGGTATGCACCGGCAGCGCGACGGCGGCTTTGATAGGACCACCGCTTAGGGTGCTGGGGTCGGCCAGTGTCTTGGCGCGTTCCAGATTTTCTATGATCAGCGGGTTTTCGCGGTCTTTTGTCGCCACTGTGAAAACCCGGTCCAAAGTACCCAGCCCCTCGCGGGGTGTGCCGCGTGACATCACGACCTGGGGCTCCCCGCCAGCCGAGAGGAGGACGATTCGGGCTACCTGGGCCTCGGTGGCCTTGAGCGCTCCTTCGAGGATGAAGGGCATGCCTTGGGGTAGCTCCAGCGTCGCCGAGACAGCCTGGCTGATTTCCAGGAGCAATGAGAGGTCCTCCATACGGTCCTTCAATCGCGCCCGCATATCGTCGAATGCCTCGCCCACCCGAGCCACCTCATCTTCGCCGGGGATTTGGACCGGTTGAGTGAGATCGCCCTCCGCGATGCGGTCGGCCGCGGTGGCCAATTGTTTAAGCGGTCGGGTCAGCCAACTCGTGACCAGGGGAATGATGATCACCAGCCCGCCGCCGAGCAGTAGCTGGAGAATGAGCAGGGGGGTAGCGATTTGTTGAGCTTGTCCGAGCACGACTTTGTATGGTAGACGGATCACCACGGCCCAGGGATATCCCTCAGCCGGTAGGTAGTAGATCAACTGGCGCGTGTTATCGCGGGGGTTGCGGCTTTCGTAGGCCCAGCCGCGCAGTACGGTGGCGATGCGTGGGCGTTCACTGTTCACTTCCCACTTGACCAGCAGCATGTCGAGATCGGGATGGGCCACAATATTATTTTCCGAGTCAACCACAAACCCCTCACCCTGAGCGTTGGTCCATTGTAGACCGGCCAGGAGGCGGTTGATGATGGGGTTGACGTCGAGACGGGTGCGACCGATCAATGCGCGGAACTCCTGGGCGCTTTCCAGGTTGTCGGGCGGTGCCACCGGTGTCAGGAAGGAGAGCATGGCCTCTCCGCGCGGCGATGAGTGGGCGGAGCTGATCTGTGTGGCGCCCCTTTCGAGCACGCGCTGCAATAGCACGCTTTCCTGGGCTGTCAGTTGCGGATCGCCGGTCGGCGCGGGTGGGTACATCGCCAATGGTGTGCCATCTGTGTCGAATAGCATCAGTTGGTCGAAGAAAGCGACTGTGCGCAGATCATTTCCCAACTGGGTTTCCAATGTGATGGGTTCGCTGTGCCAAAGCATAGGGTCATCGGCGAACTCCGATAGCAGGCCCTGACCAGTGTGAATGAAATAAGGGATGCCCTCGGCGGCGCTGCTGGCGTCCCGTGCCATCTCCTCGACGGCACTCAATGTGGCCTGGCGTATGGCGGTCGCGGTCACCCCGTAGAGTAGCACGAACGTGATGATCATGATCAAGGGCACGAAGAGGAAGAGCAGACGTCGGTTTATGCTGCGGCTGTACGGCGGGGTGCGCCGCGCTGCCCGGACTGGTCGAGCACGGGGGAAGAGCTGGTAGATGGCTTGGACTATGCCCGCCGCGATGAGGCTACCCAGCAACGCGGGGCCGAGTTGTGCGTTCATCAGCGTCACGGCGTAGTCGAACCCTGAGAGGCCCGAATCGGAAACGTGTACGAACACGGAGAGCAGCAACAACAGTTTGGAGAACAGG
>CAZANJ010000319.1:0-4258 GCA_964486415.1 uncultured Anaerolineales bacterium | reverse complement strand
TTTTTGAATCGCTTCGAAAACCCTCACAACCTCGAAGACGTGCGTCCGCTCCCTGCCGCCTAGCGGCCTTGATTCTCAGTGGCCTCAGCGTCCTTGACGTGTAATTAGCACGGACTTCACTTTGGGGGGTAGAAGCCCAACCCCCATTGGGCGGCTCTGACCCTCAAACGGCCAACAGGGGTTGGCCTACTACCCTAATCCGTGTTATTTAGATGACAAGGGCCTCAGCGTTTTCAGTATCCCAGTGGTTCAATCCGGAAATCTAGTAACAGCGGCAAAAAGATGTCCCACCACGGCCGCACGGAAAGCGCGACCTGAGCCTCCTACATCACCACGTCCGGCACCTCCCACCCGCGCTCGTCCATCACCTCCTGGAACGCCCGCCGGAAACGCAGCTCCGCCTTGACCTCCACGGATTCACCAGACTCCGGCGCCGCGAAGGTATAGACCGATCTGTCACTCTCCAGCGCCGGGATGCGATTATCGCTCACGATGATGGCCTACTTCCAGTATGTCACCACCGGCGCTTCGCCCATCTCCAAGTCGCGCAGCAGCTTGGCGAAAGCCTTGCCCCCTTGCCCCGCCTCGTCGGCGCCCCAGTCGGGCACGGCGGGGCCGCCGATCTGAGCCAAACTCCCCCCACCCTCGCCGTTGGCCTCCACCATCAGGATCATGTGCCGACCGGGAAAATCAGTGGGCACGTGATGACCGGCCCCATACGCTCGACGCAGCTCTCGATGGCGCTCTGGATCGTGCCCACGGTATCTTGCACGCTGGCGCCCAGCACGAGCGAATCGCCGCCGCTGGCGACGCCCGTGCGCCGAGAGATCGGCCTCAGCGTCGGGCGTCATGACGATCCCGCCCCAGGCCATCGCCCCCATATAGAGCACGCCGTCAGCGTCGGTGTAGGCGGCGGTGAGATCGACGCGATACTCGCCGAGGTGCGTGAGCAGCGGCGCTTGCTCCGGTGAAGCGAAGTAGCAGAAGCGATTGGCCCGCCCGCTCAGGGTGTGGGTGACCGCCTGCCCCGGATCGGAGTCGGGGTAGATGTGAGAGTGAGGTGCACCTCGGCGGGGACGCGGGGGTAGAATTGCAGCGTCGGGTTGAACCCATCGCCGACCGCCAGCGGCGTGCCGGGCAGCACACCAGGGTCGATGTCCAGCGGCTCAGCGACCCAGATGTCATAGACGCCGCCTCCCGCGTAGCCATTCCCCCAGACTTCGCTGACAGCGCCGGTCATGGTGATCGCGTGATGGCCGTATTGATCGAACGTGACCCGGAAGCGGTCGGAGGCCGCCTTCAGCGAGTAAACGTCTTCCAACTGGACCGTGCCGCTGTTGAGATCGCCGCCGCGCGTGGTCGCGGTGCGGTTGAAGGACTGGGCGAAGGGCTCGCTGCCCAAATCGCGCAGGCCGCCATCCGGCTCCCGAATCGCGACGCTGAGGAGTCCGCCGGGCAGGTCTAAGGGGAGCAGCGGCGGCGTGGGCAAGCGCCGGTCTGTGAAGGAGACCACCTGCTCTACTCTGATGGGCGGCAGTGATGCCTGGCTCGGCCCGAAGGTGTGGTAGGTGACGTGGGCCGCCAACCAATCGGTGCTGGTGGGCACACCGGCGGCCTCGACCCAGAGCGTGGGCCGGTAGACGCCCGCCGGCAGATCATCGGGCAGCTGAGTCGTGAGACTGAAATCGCCCCCAATCGCGTGATCGCCGAGGAAGCGCAGATCTTCATCGCTGTCGCCGTCGATGTCGGCGAAGGTGAGGAAGGGATGCGGGTGATCCGTCCAGGGCAGAGTGAGCAACTCGCCGTCGAGCCGCCAGTCGGGGCTGGCGGCGCTGCCCACGTTGGTGTATTGATGCACCCGCCCGTGGGCCTGACCGATCAGCAGATCCAGGTCGCCGTCATCGTCCCAATCGGCCAGGGCCGGAGCGCTATCGCCCGCCAACTCGAAGGGTAACTCGAACCCCTGCTCCGTCCAGCCTACAATCGTAGGGGCAACCCTCGTGGTTCCCCTTGTGGTGAGAGTGTCAACCCCTTGGAAAAAGCGCAGATTGCCCCAGTGCTCGCCGATGACCAAATCGTCCGCGCCATCGCCGCTCCAATCGCCGACGCCAGGGCTGGCCGTTCAGATCGTCCAGGGCCGGGGCCGCGTTAGGACCGGTGGAAAGCGAGACGTCGGGCGTGGTGGGCCAGGCCGCCTCCGAGAGCGTGCCATCATTATAGTAGATCGACACTGTGCCGTCCCCCGCGCCGACGAACAGATCGAGGGCGCCATCATTCGTCACGTCGGCCAGGGCCGGATCAGCACCGACGGGTATCTCGGCGATGACCGATTCCCTGGCGGTGTCCACCAGCGTGAGCGAGTTGGAGTCGGGATTGACCACCAGCAGCGTGGCGCCTCGGCGGTGATGGCGATGACGCTGCTGGAGCGTTTCTGTGGAGCGTCGGGCAGGCTATGAACGGTTTCGGAGCCCATCGGGATGACGAGTGCCAACAGACAGACGACGAGACCGACGATGACCTTTCGCATGGCCTTACTTCGTTCGTGGGTTCTTACCCTCACCTAACCTCTCCCTACGAGGGAGAGGGATACGCGCTTCCATTATAGTATAACACAAAAGCTCGCCTTGTGGGGAAGAGCAGACGACCAGTCTTGCGCGGCGATGAGTGGTTATCGAACTTGGGGTGGGGTTCCGTCTTGGAAAAAGAGAGTATCCTTGATATAATTAATCTCCCGTGACTACTCAGACCCCGCTCAGAGGGGATTTGCAATCCCCGATTTTTGAATGAAGCAAGCTACTTTTGGACAAAATACTGTTCAAAAGACGCCGGGTGACACACCCGGCTTGAGCGGCTGAGTAGATACAATCTCCCCATAAATTTCACATCGTCAGCAACCCGATCAGGAGGTCAAAAATGAAAAGCTATCGGAAAGAACTCTGGTTCAACGTCCCCACTCGCCGCGCATTTATCAACATCACGCCGCAGGTTCAAAAGTGCCTGCGCGAGAGCGGCGTTAGCGAGGGCCTTGTCCTCGTCAACGCGATGCACATCACCGCCTCGGTCTTCATCAACGATGACGAATCCGGGCTTCACCACGATTATGAGGTTTGGCTGGAGGAATTGGCGCCCCACGCGCCGGTCGGCCAGTATCACCACAACCGCACCGGCGAGGACAACGCCGATGCTCACCTCAAGCGGCAAGTAATGGGGCGCGAGGTGGTCGTGGCGATCACGAATGGCAGATTGGATTTTGGTCCCTGGGAGCAGATTTTCTACGGGGAGTTCGACGGGCGGCGCCGGAAGCGAGTCCTGGTCAAAATCATCGGGGAGTAGAACGGAGCAACTCTTTTACCACGCGCTCCACCTCCAGCACATTCTCCACGGTGAAGTCCACGTGCGCGTCTTTTTCGACCGTGTCGACCGGGCTTTCCGCGCTGACCAGTACCGTCGTCAGCCCCAGCGCCTTGGCCGGTCTCAAGTTGCGCGAGGAGTCCTCAACCATGATGCAACGCTGCCCCTCCGCATTTAGCAGTTTCAATACACGCTGGTATGATTCGTGGTTGAACTTGTTGCGCAGGTCCATCTCCTCGATGCCAATCACGCACTCAAAATGCTCGGTCACGCTCAAGGCCCGCAACACTCGCCGAGCGTGTCCAGATGTGGCGTTGGTGTAGATGACCTTGCGCAGCGGGATGGAATCGAGCATCGCCGCCAGGGCCGGGTCAGGGCGCAGGTACTCCTCGATGGGAATATCATGCACAAAGGCGAGATAGTCATCCACGTCGATGCTGCGCTCGGCGATCAGGCCGCCCATCGTGGCGCCATAGTTGCGCAGGTAATGCCGTCTCAAGTCCTCCGCCCCCTCCGACATCAAGCCCAAACGGTCGCGCAACCACTCCTGAATGCGACGGGCTATCTCGCTCATCAGCCCGCTGTCGTGGGGATAGAGGGTGTTGTCCAGGTCGAAGATGATGTGTGTAAACATATAGCTCACCACTGTAACTGCTCAGACCCTGCTCAGAGGGGGTTTGCAACCCCCGATTTTTGAACGAGCATAACCCTTTTTTTCGATCAACTCGCTCAAAAGCTCTCAAAAGACGCTGGGTTACAAACCCAGCTCGTACGGGCTGAGTAGACCCTGCTCAGAGGGGGTTTGCAACCCCCGATTTTTGAACGAGCATAACCCTTTTTTTCGATCAACTCGCTCAAAAGCTCTCAAAAGACGCTGGGTTACAAACCCAGCTTGAGCGGGCTGAGT
>CAZANJ010000318.1:0-4275 GCA_964486415.1 uncultured Anaerolineales bacterium | reverse complement strand
CCGGCTGTTGGCGCTGTCGCAGCGGGCGCATAAGTTCGCAGAGACCGGTGACGAAGCCGGCCTGATCAACATTGAGACCCAACTGGACGAGGCCGCTGCGGAGCTGTGGGGTATCACCGACCAGGAGTTGGAGGACATCCAGCGCTCGCTGGAGGAGTTGCAGTGATTTTGTGTAATCGATGTAGTTTACAATACTTTTCAGGAGCGATGAAATGAAAGACCCAAGAGTTGAGAAACTGGCCGAAGTGCTGGTCGACTATTCCGTGGATGTTCAGCCGGGCGATAAAGTTTTGATCAATGGCGATGCGGCTGCCGCGCCGCTGCTCCAGGCCATCTACGTCAAGGTGCTGCAGGCGGGCGGTCATCCGTTTGTGCTCCCCTCCCTTCCCGGATTCGAGGCCCTGTTCTATGAGCACGCCTCTGATGAGCAATTGCAGCACGTCCCGGAGCCGTTCAAGCTGCTCACCGAGACGTATGACGTGGACATCCACGTCAGGGCCTCCGAGAACACCAAAGCGCTGAGCAACGTCGATCCGGCCAAGATGGTGTTGCACAATCAGGCCCAGACCGAGTTGATGAAGACCTTTATGCAGCGCTCGGCCGCCGAGGAACTGCGCTGGGTGGGCACGCTTTTCCCCACCAACGCCTACGCCCAGGACGCCGAGATGAGCCTCAGCGAATATGAGGACTTCGTCTATGGAGCCTGCATGCCGGATATGGACGATCCGGTCGGATACTGGAGGGAGCTATCCACTTGGCAGCAAAGAATCGTCGATTGGTTCGAGGGCAAGGAGCGCGTCCACGTCATCGGGCCGGAGACCGATCTGCGCCTCAGCATCGCCGGTCGCACGTTCATCAACAGCGATGGCAAGGCCAACATGCCCAGCGGAGAGGTCTTCACCGGGCCGGTGGAGGATAGCGCTGAGGGGCAGGTCTATTTCACCTATCCGGCCATCCATCAGGGGCGCGAGGTGACCGGCGTGCGGCTCTGGCTTGAGCAAGGTAAGGTGGTGAAGGCCACCGCCGAGAAGAACGAGCCCTTTCTACTGAAGACGCTCGATACCGACGCCGGCTCCCGTTACCTGGGCGAGTTTGCCATCGGCACCAACGAGGGCATCGACCGTTTCACCGGCCAGATACTGTTCGACGAGAAGATCGGGGGCAGCTTCCACATGGCGCTGGGGGCGGGCTATCCGGAGACGGGCAGCGAGAACGAGTCGGCCATTCACTGGGACATGATCTGCGACCTGCGCGACGGCGGGGAGATCTGGGTGGATGATGAGCTGTTATATAAAGACGGCGCCTTCGTGATCGAGTTCTAGTAGTCTCTCCCATAAATTACGTAAGAGAGGGTTTGCTATTGGAGCGGATTTTCCCCCCTCACCCTAACCCTCTCCCCCTTGGGAGAGAGGGAATCAAGTCTCCTCTCCCTCTGAGGGAGAGGGTTAGGGTGAGGGTGACAAGCGCAAATTGCCCCCAAGGCTTTTGGAACGCACCATTAGTCGAGAGCCGAGGATCGCGGCATTTCCGCTGCCCTCGGCGCTCTCTTTTCTGCGGTTTATTGGGCCACGTCGCTGGCATTGTATGCATCGGCCAGGTGGGTGTTGACGTGCACTACGCCTTTGTTCAAGTCTTTGAAGGCGTAATCATCGCTGATGGTGGGCAGGGTGTCCGCTTTCGCTTGCGTCTTGATGATCGAGCTGGCCGGCACATAGCGTCCGGCGGCGATCTCAACGCCCATCACCAGGCTCTGGGGCTCGATCACACAGCCCGCGCCGACCTTGGACTTGAATACCATCGATTGCATCCCGACGAAGGTGTCATCGCCGACGAAGGAGGGGCCGTGGATATGGACCTGATGGGCCAGCGAAACGCGGTCGCCGACGTAGATGGCGTAATCCTCGCCGTCAACTGTGAACCGGTTAGCCTCGACCGGCTCGCCATCCTCCCAGGTCTCCAGCGCGTGGAGAATGACGCCGTCTTGAATGTTGCTCTCGTCCCCCACCCAGAAGGGCTGACGAGGCCATTTCTGAGGTTCTGAATGGAATCACGCTTGATGATCTTCGTTTACAAGCTTGTCAATTAGCGCCTCATCGATCAGAGTTGTGTCAGGAGATATGTCAATAGATACACAACGTTTACGCATCACATTTTCCAAGGATGGCCCACTCAAGTATTGTTCCCACCTTGAACTGATGAAGGTTTGGGAACGGGCGCTGCGTCGCGCCGGTTTGCCGTTGGCCTACTCCGGCGGTTACAATCCGCGTCCCAAGATGCAGTTGGCAAAAGCTTTGCCGCTGGGCCACAGCGCTGGGGCAGAGCTTTTGGACATCTGGCTCGATGAGCCGAGGTCGGTGGATGGCCTCGGCAGAATCCTGGCGAGGTGGTTGCCAGAAGGACTCTCGGTCAATCAGGTGCGTCAGGTGGACCCGAAGGGGCCAGCGATGCAGACTCAGATCGTGGCGACGGAGTATCGCGTGACGGTCGAGCTGCCTCCCCGACTCGGCGAGGAATTTATCAAGGAGTGGGGCGGGGTGCGAGAGGGAGTTGAGGCGCGCATAGAACATCTGTTGGCGGAGGATGACGTACTGCACGAGCGGCGGGGCAAGAGGTACAATTTACGTCCCTTGATCGAAGAACTGCGGCTGGGAGACGTGATTGAAGGTGAAGTGGTTTTGGAAATGAGACTCTCTTCCCGGCCTGGCGCTACCGGCCGGCCCGAAGCGGTGCTGGACGTGTTGGAGCTTGGGGATGCGTTCGCCCGCTACCGTCGGAAACGGTTGATAAGCGATGGGTGATGCATGACGAGCCTTCCTTTTCACCGTCAAAGATAAGGAGTCAGCAACCCAAGCATCTTCTCCAGCGGCGCGATGTCGTCCTCGTCGAACTGCGCTGCTTTGTCTGAATCGATGTCCAGCACGGCGATCACTTGATCACCTTTGAGCAGCGGTAGGGCGATTTCGCTCTTGGAGCGGGCATCGCAGGCGATGTGACCGGGGAACTGCTCTACATCGGGCACTACCACCGGTTCCTTAGTGCGGGCGCAATGAAGGCAAACGCCGCCCCCTTCCAGTATCTGGCAGGCCACCGTCCCCTGATATGGTCCCACGTAGAGTGTCTCCTCCCGATCTGGGGCCACGAAGTAGAAGCCGGTCCATAAATGGTGTGGCATCTTGTGGTGCAGCACGGCGCACATTGTCGCCATCGCCGCGATCAACCCGGGCGACTCTCCCTCAATCAGCTCTTTCAGTTGGGCATAGATGCGTTCGTAGCGTCCGGCGCGTCGTGGATCTATCATAGATTTTTTTCTCTCATTTGCGTTTGTGAAAACGCCCCTTCCCCGAATTGGGGAGGGGGCGTTTTTTAGGTCAATTGCGACATTTCCCCCCCTGGTTTGAGCATCGGACTTCTCTTCTTTGGAAGGGGGAAAGCTAGCGGCTGCTAACAGGTTGGCAGCTTGCAGAAGCGGGAGTCCCTGACATCCAGGTCCATCTCTTCCATTGCCGCGACTAGAGCGTCTCTGTCGGCATCCTCTTCGACCCGGATAGTCAACAGATAGGTCGAGGGGTCTTCTCCCATAATGGTGCTGAGGGCGATAATATTGATGCCCATCTCGGAGATTTTGCCCGTGATTTTGGCCAGTGTCCCTTTTTCCTCCGGCACCATCACGCTGAGGCGTACGCCTTCCTGTCTTGCGCCGAGCATTTCCAGGAAGGTCTTGAACATATCGGTCTCGGTGATCATGCCCACCACCTTGCCGTCGCGCAAGACGGGTAGCCCGCCGATCTTGTTATCGGCCATGACGCGAGCGGCATCCTCCAGCGGTGTATCTTCGGTGACGGTGACCACGTCTTCCGTCATCACGTCCTTCATCTTAATCTTGGCGAGCAAGTAGGGAATCTCGTAGACGCTCAACGACGTGGCCGGTGAGGGCGAGACCTTCAATAGATCGAGCTCTGAAACGATGCCCGTCATCTTGCCTTGCTTGTCCACGACGGGGAGACGTCGGATGTCCTCGCTGTGCATCAAGCGCAGCGCTTCTTCCACGCTGACATTCTCGCGTATCGTGATCGGGGGTTTGCTCATTCTGTCTCTTACTAACATCGGGGTGACCTCCTTATGAATTGGTTCCTTCGGATTATTTGCGTTCTCACGTATTCGCGTGCGGTGTGTAGCTATTTTACTCTATTGACCGAGATTGGCAACTGGGGGGCTGGGGGGGGGATTCGAAGCGATTCCAAGGCCCTCCAGAGGCTTTCTGTGGCATTGGGTGAG
>CAZANJ010000317.1:2105-4280 GCA_964486415.1 uncultured Anaerolineales bacterium | reverse complement strand
ACAAGCCCAAGCTCATCTGATCAGTACTTCCGCACTATATCCCGATAGGATCCGGGACGGCGGCATTGCAGTATCTGCGTTTCCTCCCGCCGCCGCCGCTCCTCGTCGATGTCGATGGTCGCCACAGCGTATCCCTCGGTAGGTTCATCGACGCTGGTGTAGAATTGACCGTAGGGGCCAAGGATAGCACTCTGGCCGAAAAAGGTGTAGGAGGGCTCCTCGCCGACGCGGTTGGCCGCGGCGATGAAAACCGCGTTCTCGTAGGCCCGCGATTGCAGGTAAACGCGCCAATCCTCAGTGTGCGGTTCCTCCCAGTTAGCGCATACCAACAAGAGCTCCGCGCCTCTCATCACCAGGCTGCGCGCCGTCTCCGGGAAGGCCAAATCCCATCCCACCATCAAGCCAACGGTCAACCCAAAATCCCCCAGACCAGTTTCACATTCCCTGATCTGATAGCCGGGCCGGAAGGTGATCCGCTCCTCTCCTCGCAGGTGCAATTTGTAATGCTCGTGCAAGATGTCGCCGTCGGGGCCGATCAGGATGGCCGAGTTGTAGAGAACGCTCTCGACCTTCTCCTTCTTGGTCGCCATGCCGAATGCAACATGCACGCCCAATTCGCTCGCCCGCTGAGCGATGAGGTTGACGGTGGGGCCGGGAACTCGCTGGGCCAAGCTTGGGAAGCGCGGCCCCAGCTCATATCCCGTAGTGATCAGCTCTGGGAAAACGATCAGGTCCACGGGCTGCTCGGTGGCGACACGGGTGATAAAATCGCCCATCTTGATCAGATTCTCCTCCATCTGACCCAGTTTGGGCTCCATCTGTACAGTTGCAACAGTAATTTTGCTCATTTGTGCTTCCTCCTCGTTTTTTGATATGGTGATACGGTAGATCGGCGCAAGCGCTCAAGAAGCTTTGACAGCTCCGGGGGCAGCGGGGCCTCGAACATCAGATTCTCACCCGAATCGGGATGGGTCAAGCTCAATCGCGCGGCATGCAAGAAGTGACGCCCGTGGAGCATTTGCTGCCGACGGCGCCCGTAGACGACATCGCCCACCACAGGGTAACCCAGCCAAGCCAGATGCACCCGCACTTGGTGGGTACGCCCGGTGTAGGGATGAACCTCCAGCAAGGTGTAATCCTCAAAACGCTCGGCTGTATGATAGCGCGTGCGAGCATACTTCCCACCCCGCGTCACTGCCATTTTCTGCCGATGGCGCTCATCGCGCCCCATCGGCACTTCGATGATCCCTTCCGGCGGCTGCACTTGGCTTTCGACTAACGCCAGGTAGGTCTTGGAAACCTCCCGCCGCTTGAATTGCTGCTGAAGCGCGGTTAATGCCGCCTCGCTCTTGGCGAAGACAATCAGACCGGAGGTCTCTTTGTCAAGGCGATGAACTACCCCTGGTCGATCCGGCTGACCGATTTCGATGATGTCGGGGCAAAGGGCTAAAACGGCGTTTGCCAGCGTGCCACCGGGATGACCGGGCGCCGGATGTACCACCAGACCGGCCGGCTTGTCCAGCACCAGCAGATGGCCGTCCTCATAGATCACGTCCAGCGGAATAGGCTCCGGCTGAAGCTCCGAATCTGGCTCCTCCGATGGCAACCTGACCACCACCTGCTCGCCCGGCTCCACCTGATAGGCAGGCTTACGCGTGCGGCCATCCACCGTCACCGCGCCGTCATCGATCAAGCGCTGAGCCTTGGTCCGACTGAGGTCTGGCACGCGATCACGGACAACCTTGTCCAATCGTTTGCCATCTTCCTCGGCGATGAAGGATATGATGGATGGGGTAGAAATTGACGCAGCGTCTGCATCACGGTCTGATGGATTCGTCCTCTTTCCTTCAGCCATCCTCAACTCTTTCGCTACTTCTTGCTCGACGCAGGTTGCACTACACCTGAGCAGATTCATGCGACAGAAACGGAACGCTCTCTCGTCGTATAAGTCTCCAACACCCGCTGGAATTCTGCCAGGGAGGACACCGTGAGCGCCCGCTTACGCAGTTCCCTCAACTTTGATAGGTCGTCGATCTCGGCGATGATCACCGCTATGGTCGAGGATAGTGTAGCAAAGCGCGTCTCCAGAATATCGAGCACAGCCTCACGCGTGGCCCGTAAGACGCCACGCTCAATGCCTTGCTCAATACCTTGATCAATGCCCTGCTCAATGCC
>CAZANJ010000317.1:0-2005 GCA_964486415.1 uncultured Anaerolineales bacterium | reverse complement strand
TGCTCAATGCCTTGCTCGACACCCTGACCGATCCACTCCTCGGCAAGAGAACCAGGCAACGGCTGAGGAAAAGTATTTTCGATCATTTGCTGTAACTCCTCTTTGTCCAACTGAGTTGCTGCTGCCGTCAAGTAACGCAATACTACTTCCAAATATTTCAAAGCACTTCTAGCTTGAGCCAACTCACGTAACAAAGATGAAATTTCTGGCAATCGTTCACCCAGATTTCCATCAAATATATGTTTCAATATCAACAAAGTAACTCTCAGCGTCACCTCGCCGACTATTTCTTCATCGCTGTAGTCTGAGAGATCACATAATTGATAGCGGAAGTCAGGTATGTACCCCGCGAACGCCAGTCGATCTACGAACAAGCTCCTGAAGTGCCGATCTATCTTCCAATCCTCTGCGCCATGGTACACCACCACCGGCACAATTGAGGGCAAGTGACCGGCTTTTTCCTGTTTGAGCACCTGCTCCCACACCCGCACCATATAGCGCAACAACTGAAGCGCGACCCACGGCTCCGGATAGCTCTTGTGTTCGAACAACACATAGATGTAGGCCTTTCCACCATCCTTTAGGCGCGTTTGGTACAGCAGATCGGAAAAATGCTCTTGCAAATCAGAGTCAACAAAGGAATCCTTGATGATGCTCAGCGTCGCCGTTTCGAAATGGGCTATGACTTCTGGCGGCAGGTAATGGCGCACAAAATCCACCGCTATCTCGCGTCGGGAGAAGACTTCCCTGAAAAAGCGATCATGTGGGTTGTTCAAGGTTGACACGGGCTCTCCTCAATTGCATATGGTTCCGCTGATCCAGTTATGATTAGGATATTTTACCACACGCTATCTCAAAACTCAACCCAAATCCCACAGCGATCACAACACAAAGCTCCCTGACCAAGGTTGGTCAAGGAGCTTTATTGCAAAGGATGAAGGAGTGTGCCTATCCTATCCCTACTCCTCTAAAACAGGCTTAGCTATCTGATGCCTCTCTTGCTCACGCCATTCCTCCCAGAACATCACAGCTGTCAAGATAACCACGCCTGTGACAATGGATGCATCCGCCAGGTTGAAGATCGGCCAGTTTTGTAAGGGCCAGAAGTCGAGATCGATGAAGTCCACCACCGACCCTAGATATAGCCGGTCGATCAAGTTACCGATGGCACCGCCAAGCTGAAGGCCCAGCGCGATCCTCACCAGCCACTCTCCATCTGGCAGATTTAGGTAGTACATCACCAGAACCACGATGACAATTACGGCGACGACGATAAAAAATCCACCCCAACCGGGGAGCAGACCGAAGGCCGCACCTGTATTTGTAACATAAGTGACGTGGAAAACAGAGGTCAACCAGGCTGCTAAATTCCTGGATTGACCCTCCGACAAACCCGAAACCACCAGATATTTGCTGATCCGGTCACAGAGCAAAACCAAAGCCACCACGACCAGCAGGACACCAAGACCTTTTTTCTTTTCTCTCAAAAGCCTACCCGTGCTCCGCCGTACTCGTGCTGCGACTGACAACTTATGCAGTAGATCGCCTGTGGCAGGGCCTCCAGACGAGCCCGGTCGATTCTGCCCCCACATTCTTCGCAGATACCGTAGGTCCCATCCTCGAACTTGCCCAATGCCCACTCGACGCTCTCCAGCGATGACTCGATTTTGCGCCGCATCGCCACTCCCACCGCTTGCTCGAAAGCCTCGGTGCCGTCATCGGCCATGTGATTGCCGTATCCTACACCCTCATACTCGCCACGGTCCAGTTGTTTCAATTGCTTCTGTAGCTTCTCTTGCTCCTCTAGAAGCTCTCTTTTGGCTCTCTCATACGAGAAAGGCATTTAGTCCCTCCTTCCCTTGCTCATCTCATAAATCAATTTCGGCTCGATCATCTGCTGCATAGTCCACAAGCGCGTCAGTTCATCCGGATAGACTTCATTCGTCACGCTGGCGGACTCATATTCTACTCCACTCAGTCCAACTTGACAAGAGCACAAACTCAG
>CAZANJ010000316.1:0-4283 GCA_964486415.1 uncultured Anaerolineales bacterium | reverse complement strand
TAGTGTTGTCTATCTTCAGCGCCTGTGCTATAATCCAATGTCATACTGTGGAGAAGTGCCTGTCAGAAAGGAGCCGGACAATGACAAATGCGCAAATCCAGAAAGAAGATCGTCGCAAGGCAAAACAATATGAACGCGAGGGTATTCAAGCCTATCGGCAATGGGACATCGACCAGGCGCTGAAGAACTTCGAGGCCGCGGCCCGCATCGCGCCACGCGAACCGAGATATCGACTCCTGCTGGCCCGCACTTTGGCCCGAGGGGGTGACTTTGACCGCGCATTGAAAGTGCTGGCTGAGTTTATGAGATTGCAACCCGATTCCTCTCTAAACGAGCGTTTCGAGTTGCTTTTCGCCAGCGGCATGGATGGAGTAGAACAAACGCTTACAGAAAAGATGATGAAGGCAGATTTGCCAATCGAGGAGATCGGCGCGGCACTCCAGATGTGGATCGAGTATCGCATCGCTCTGGGAAGTGACCGTCTAATCGTGCGCAAGCCGGAGACATGGGCCGCCGCTCTCGACTACACCGTGCGCAAGGTCAATCTGCGACCGGTTCGACGGTATAAGCTGGCCGAGTTCTATGGCATCAGCGACAGCGCCCTAAGAAATCGTCACCGAGACCTGGTCGACGTGCTCGACGTGATGCCCTGCGACTACCGTTACTTCACCGGGCCTGATAATCCCTTGGACAAACTGGTAGAGGCGGCGGAGCTTCTGGAGGAGTTGGAGGCCCGTTTCCAGGAGCCGTAGAAGGGGAAAGAAACCGGGTTTACGTGTCCGATGGCAGAAAAAAAACAGGCCGGGCAATTTGCCCGGCCTGTTCTGATTCTTCACGCCAGTTCAGATCAATCGACGAAGCCCACGTGCTCCGGCGGCCAGTAGGAAAGCCATGCGTGCCCCACCACATTTTCGATGGGCACCGGGCCGAAGTTACGCGAATCGTTCGAGGCTCCTCGGTTATCCCCCAGGACGAAAACGTGCAGCGGAGGGACAACTCGCTCTTGAAAATTGCCCCCGCCCGGCCTAATCGCCCAGGGCTCCTCGATGGGCTGCCCTTCGATGTGGACCACGCCATCGCGCATCTCGATGGTCTCGCCTGGCAATCCGATCACGCGCTTGATCAGCAGATCCGATTGCTCCTCTATCTCGATGACCACGATGTCACCGCGCCGAGGCCCGTGGAAGAAACGGTAGGTCACCTTCTCGATCACAACGCGCTGAGCGCTGTGCAGATTAGGCTCCATGCTCTGCCCCAGCACTTGCGTGGCCTGGGCCAGGAAGAGATTGATCAGCAGAGCGATGACGACCGCCGGGATGACCGTCTCAGCGATCTCCCGCAGTCCCTGCCCCAGTATCCCCAACAGGCCGGGGCCGGATGGCTGTGGCTGCGGATCGGCCTGGACGACGATCTCGGTGGATGTAGGCTCAGCAGGCTCGATAGCTTCCGTGTTCTCCTCCAAAATTTCTTCCACAGGATTCTCCTCTAGCGAAGTAGCTAATCGGACGCTCGCTCTGAGCAGATGCCCTTTAGCGGCGCCGTGGTGGTCGCCGTCCTCGCTTCCGGCCAGGGCTATCGGCGGCGCGGGCCTCCTCCGGCGTCCAGCCTTCCAGCACGGCCTGACGGGAAAGGCGGATCTTCCCCTCATGGTCGATGTTGGTCACCATCACCATGATCTCGTCGCCAACTCGTACCACATCCTCGACACTCTTGACGTGGGTGTCGGAAAGCTGCGAGATATGTACCATCCCATCGGTACCGGGCAAAATCTCCACGAAGGCGCCGAAGTCCTTGGTGCGAACCACGCGCCCGGTATAGATGCGGCCCACCTCCGCGTCCTCGGTCAAGGCTTCGATCATCATCAGCGCCTTATCCGCGGCCGGGCCGCTGGTCGAGGCGATGTAGATCGTGCCGTCATCCTCGATATCGACGCTGACGTCACATTCCTCTTCGATTGAACGCACCGTCTTACCACCGGAGCCGATGACGGCCCCCAGCTTGTCGGTGTCCACCTCTATGATGGTCATCCGAGGCGCGAAAGGCGAAAGATCCTCGCGCGGGGCCGGGATCGTATCCGTCATCACGTCCAATATCTGCATGCGAGCGCGGCGCGCCTGCTCAAGC
This sequence comes from uncultured Anaerolineales bacterium, assembly GCA_964486415.1. Lineage (GTDB taxonomy): Bacteria > Chloroflexota > Anaerolineae > B4-G1 > B4-G1 > CAZANJ01. The sequence goes on along the minus strand of CAZANJ010000316.1, from coordinate 2,159 downwards.
GCTTCCTCCATAATCTCGTAGGAGATACCGCCGAGCTTGATATCCATCTGCAGGGCGGTGACGCCCTCGCGGGTACCGGCCACCTTGAAGTCCATATCGCCGATGTGATCCTCAAGCCCCTGGATGTCGGTCAGAACGCGGTAACGGCCATCCTCCATCATCAGGCCCATAGCGATGCCGGCGACCGGGGACTTGATCGGCACTCCGGCGTCCATCAGCGAGAGCGTGCTGCCGCACACGCTGGCCATCGAGGTGGAGCCGTTGGAGCTGAGCACCTCGCTGACGACGCGCAGCGTGTAGGGGAAATCCTCCTCATCGGGCAGTATCGGCAGTAGCGCCCGTTCGCCCAACGCACCGTGGCCTATCTCCCGGCGTTTGGGGCCACGCAGCGGCCAGGTCTCGCCGGTGGAGTAAGGCGGGAAGTTGTAGTGGTGCATGTAGCGCTTGGTCTCCTCCGGGGAGAGGTCGTCCAGCATCTGCTCCTCGCGCGGCGTGCCCAAGGTGGCGATGGAGAGAGCCTGCGTCTCCCCGCGAGTGAAGAGCCCAGAGCCATGCACGCGCGGCACCAACCCGACCTCGGAAGAGAGAGAGCGGATGGTCTCGGTATCTCGCCCATCGGCCCGAATGCCTTCCTCGATGGTGCGTTGACGCACCAGATCTCGCATTACCTCATCCAAGGCCTTCTTGGTCATCCGGGGTTCCCATTCTTCCTCCAGTTGCTCGGCCAATTCATTCTGGAGCGTTCGGATGTTATTATCCCGCTCAGCTTTGTCCTCGGCGCTGTAAATCGCTTCCTCCAATCGACCATCAACGCGCTCTCGCACGATGTCGACCAGTTCTTCGGGGAGGGGATTTTGGGGCGTGTAGGAGCGCTTGGGCTTACCGATGGCGTCGCGCATTTCCTGCTGAAGGCTGATCGTCTCTTGGATTGCTTCGAAGCCTTTGCGCAGCGCATCGACGAGCACCTTCTCGCTGACCACTTCGGCGTCCGCCTCGACCATCAGGAGCGCATCGGATGTACCGGCCAATCGCAGATCAAGCTTGCTCTCCTCCATCTCCGCGATGGTCGGATTGACTACCAACTCTTCGTCGATATACCCGACCCGCGCTGCCCCTATCGGTCCATCAAATGGAACATCCGAGATGGTCAAAGCGACCGAGGCGCCAATGATGGACAGGATATCGGCTTGATGGTCCTCGTCCTGCGCGAGAGGTGTGATGATGACCTGAACGTCGTTGCGCATATACTTGGGGAAAAGGGGGCGAAGGGGTCGATCGGTCAGCCTCGCGATGAGCGTGGCCGATTCGGTGGGCCGTCCCTCGCGGCGGAAGAACGAACCGGGGATGCGGCCCGCTGCATAAAGCCGCTCCTCGAAATCAACTGTGAGAGGGAAGAAACTGATCCCCGCTCGGATGTCGCGTGACATTGTTGCTGTGACGAGCAACTCTGTGTCGCCACAACGAATGGTTACTGCTCCGCCTGCTTGCTGGGCCAACTTTCCGGTCCCGACATCGATGACCTTGTCGCCTAACTTGGCGGTAAATGTGTTACTGTTCACTTCTATACCTCCATATACTGGACCAAGCGTGGAGGCTCAGGGACTGGGGGGTGGCTCGTAGCCGAAATATGCGCTCCCTTGGCTACGATCCACCCCCCAATTCCTGGACCTACGCTTGGTTTCTCAAAACGAATCTACTAGAACTTACTTCTAACTTACAATCGGTGCTTCATACGCCAAACGAGTAGATGGACTATTTTCATCTACTCGTTTGCGCTCCACCTGATGGCTTGTGACTATCTGCGCAACCCCAACCGCTGGATAACCTCTTTATAGCGCTCTGGGTTTTCGCGACTGAGGTAGGTCAAATGGCGCCGCCGTTGCCCAACCATCTTGATCAGGCCGCGGCGAGAATGCTCATCGTGCTTATGCTCCTTGAGATGCTCCGTCAGTTGACTAATGCGTGTACTCAACAGCGCGATCTGCACTTCCGGCGACCCGGTGTCATCAGGCGAACGACCATATTCCCGAATGATAGCTTCTTTTTCATTTTTACTCAGCGACACTCTATCCTCCTTACCATCCACTACTCAAAACACGCTTTAATTCTACCACGTTTCAGGTTAAACGCAAGGATAGGCGTGTCTGGGAAATCGTAGC
>CAZANJ010000315.1:0-4289 GCA_964486415.1 uncultured Anaerolineales bacterium | reverse complement strand
CCCTTTTTCTACGTGATCGACGAAGCGGGCTTGATCGCCAATGCCGACTTCGCCACCACGCTGGAGCAGATGGAAGCGCTGGTGGGAGATGTGAGTGAGGGGAGGTGAGGGGAGGTGAGGGGAGGGGAGGGTATACGGAGATACTGGCGAGACGGCAGTATGCACGATTGAGCTTGGTCGAAAGTCGAAGAAGTAGAAACCAGTAGGAGGATGACGAAAATGACCAGGAATGGTAGAATGCAGAAGGTGATGATGCGAGTGCTGAGCGTGATGCTGATGGCCTCGTTCGTGCTGGCGGTGATGAGCTTCGTATGGCCTGCACCGGCAGTACACGCTGAGCATTATTGCTATTGGAAATGCCACGGTGGGCCCAATTATACGGCCTGCTACTGGTGTTGTGATGCTTATCACTGCTGGAACACCGGGAATTGCGAAGACTATCACGACTCGTGTTACTATTAACCCGGGAATCGGTGAGAATGCTTCCTCTTCCTGGAGTGAGTGACCTCCAATAGCTTCTGGAAAGGCTGCCACGTGGCAGCCTTTCCTTTCCATATTCTGAACGCTCTTGTGTAGAAAGTAGCACGCAAAAGCCCGGTGACTGAAGTCACGGGCTACTCCTTGCGAAGTCAGCCTACGCCGACTTTTCAGCCGCCGAAGGGCGGCTTCGCAGGCCGTAGCACGCAGTTTCAACCACCGTGCTGAGTCAGTGCAGAGAACTACATAAGAGCGATTCTGAAAAAGCGCATAAAGCCCAATGGACGTCAAGGCTTGAAATCCAGAAGTCGAGTTGGAGAGATACTCATGCGTGCAAGCCCTGATCCGGTACAATCTGGCAATAGAACTCCATCATCCCCGTATATTCAGCAAGGGGGGAAGAATCGATGAAACTTGATAAGCTCCACGGCTTGATCTTGTTGATCGCGTTTGTAACAGCCTGCTCGCGCCGGTCAACGCCCACCTTGGGGACAAAGCCTCCCCCCAAAGCCGACAGTGAAGGTGCAACCATCACTTTTGCCTGCGGTCATCACGAAATGCACAAGTTCGAGGAGTTCGCCCAATCTTTTCACCAGATTCACCCTGACATCGACGTGCAAGTGGTCTCAACCGAGGATGTATTGGGAATAGACCTTGGCGACCCTCCTCCCGAGGACGTCATCGCCCGCCTGGCCTCGTCAGCAGACGTAGTGGGCAGGTGGTTCGGACCGTCCGACACTCGGTCAGGGGCGATCATGGACCTACAGCCTTTCATTGAGGCCGATAGAAGTTTCCAGGCTGAGGATTTTTATCCCAGCATGCTGAGAAGTTTCCAGTGGGATGACGGCGCCTGGGCACTACCGGCAGGCGCTGAGGCTTATCTTATCTTCTACAACAAGGATCTTTTCGATCAGGCGGGTGTAGCTTATCCTCAGGCGAGTTGGACCCTCGAAGATTTTCTGGAGACGGCCAAGCGATTGACGGTCCGCCAAGGAAACGAAGTAATCCAATGGGGTTTCGCTCCAATGATGCACGTTGATACTTTCATCCGATTACAGGGCGCGAATCTGGTGGATGATACGGTTGAGCCCCCCGCCCCGAATCTGGACACTTCCGAGATGGCCCAGGCTCTACAGTGGTACACTGATCTGGCCCTGGTACACGGCGTGGCCCCTGCCCTCGAAGCACATGATCTCCAGGCTTATCTTGAGGAAATGCGTCGCTTGAGGGACGAAGGGAAAGTGGCTATGTGGCCAGATCTCTCGATCAACCAAGACTATCAGAGCCAGACCATCAATCTGGGCCTTGTTCCCTTCCCGGCCGGCGAGATTGAGCTCAATCCCATCATGCCATCCGGCTACTGGATGAGCGCTGGCACGGCCCATCCACAGGAGAGTTGGCTTTGGCTGAAGGCCCTGACCAAACAGCCATCACTGCGGCAGTTTGGCGCCGCCATACCCGCTCGCCGCTCGGCGGCCGAGGAGACAGGCTTCTGGGACGGGCTGACCGAGGAGACGGCTATTGCTTACCACTATGCGTTGGAGCATGCCTGGACACCCTGGTTTGAGTGGAGGTCGCCCGTGCTTCCTGAAGCTGTACTAACTGTCCTCAGGGGAGAGAAAGAGATAGAAGAGGCCCTGGCGCAGGCTCAACAAAAAGCACTCCAGGAGATGGTCGCTTTGGCTGAGATCACCCCCCAACCTGCGACCGTCGCCACGCCTCATCCTACTGCCGAGGGGACGACTATCACCTTCGTCTCCCTCCCCACCAACCTTGCTGCCTATCAAGAGCTGGCCCGAGCTTTTCACCGCACCCACCCCGATATCACCGTCGAGGTCAAATCCGGGGCCGGGCTGAGGGAGATGGCCGAATCCGGTGATTGCTTCAGTTGGCTCTTTCCCCACGTGGCCGAGGAACCGTTTCGCCAATACCTCCTCAATCTGCAACCTCTCCTGGAAAGTGATGATTTTCTTCTGGATGACTTCTACCCTCAGGCCCTCGACGCCTTTCGCTGGCAGGGCGACCTGTGGGGACTGCCGGCCGACGTCCGTTTGAAAGTAATTTACTACAACCCGTCCCTCTTCGACCAGGCGCGAGTGGAATATCCGTCCCTCGATTGGAGCTTCGACGACTTCCTGGAAAAGGCCAAACTTTTGACCCACGGAGAGGGGGAGGAAAAACAGTATGGTTTCGTGCCTCTGTACGAGCCTGATGATCTTCTCTTCTTCGTCGAGGGACGTGGAGCGCGATTGATAGACACCACAGCGCAACCGCCGCGGCCTCGCTTCGATGCCCCCCAGGTGGTCGAAGCGGTGCGCTGGTACGCCGACATGATCCAAGAGTATGACGTAAGACCCACCCCGGCAGGGAGCGTATCGGACCTGAGCGACCAGGGGAGATACAGCGCTTTGATCGCCACCGGCCGGGTAGGGATGTGGATGGATTTCGGCGGCAGCCGGTTATTCTCCTCGGACCAACTTTCAGACGTACAACTGGCGCCTCTACCCCAGGGCGATGCTGCTTTCTGTCGGGGTTATTTCATCTCCAGTAGCACACCCTACCCTCAGGCGTGTTGGGAATGGCTTAAGTTTCTGAGCGAACGGGTCTCGTCGGTTGAGGGGCTGCCCCCGCGCCGATCCCTGGCCCAATCGGCTCAATTTCGCGCTCAAGTAGGAGAGGAGACAGCCCGCGTTTACCTGGCCTCATTGGAACGGATCGACGACTTGAGTTCTCCACTCTATGAGCAACTTCCCTGGCTTAAGCGTACCTTTTTCTGGTTCTATCGAGCGTTCGATGCCATCTTGAAAGGCGAGGATTTGGATTCTGCCTTGAGCGAAGCCCAGCGTAAAGCGGATAAGTACGTTGACTGCCTGGAGAGAGAGGAAGGCTTTGTGGACGAGGAAGTACAGAGCGCCTGCATGAGGGAAGCTGATCCACACTACCAGGAACTTGACGAGCCATAATGCCGTACCCAGCGGGAGCTCCAATTGCTCAAGTTCTTTGAGCCTCTCTTGCGCGGCTGCGTGGGACTTTGACAAAGCTGCTCACCTATGGCGTATTATGACGCTTGGAGGTAAACTAACAGTTTATGCCAATCCAATCCAGATCAGGCAATACGGTCAAGGAGGTCTTCTCCTTGATTTTGCTCCTCATCATTGTCGCCGCGGCCTGCGCCGCTCCGAAGAGCGAGCCGGCCGCCTCGATTACCCTCACCTTCGCCTGCCCGAACAGCGATCTCACCGTCTACCAGGACGCCGCTGAGGCCTTCCAGCAGGCCAATCCATCTCTCGAAGTCCGCGTCATCCCCCTGGACCAAATCGTCTCCTTCCCCCTGGAGGACGAGACGGACACGCTGGGACCGGTGCGACAGCTCGCCTCTCAGGCCGACGCCTTCATCTGGTCCACCGACGCCGTCGAGGGCGGGCCGCCCGGCCTGGTGCTTGACCTGACCACTTCCATTGAGGCCGATGGAGAGCCGAGTGAGGACGACTTCCTGACGGGCCTGTGGGATCACTTCCAGTGGCAGGGCCGCACCTGGGGACTGCCCGTCGGCGTCGATCCGCTCATCCTGCTCTATGATCCGACCGCCTTCGAAGCGGCCGGGGTGGAGCCGCCCGCTCCCGGCTGGTCCTGGGAGGAGCTGTTCAGCGCGGCTCAACAGTTGACGCAGCGGGAAGGGGAGCAGGTCACCCGCTACGGCTTCGCCGACTACGGGATGGACGGGATGCACTCCTTCGTCGAGGCGCAGGACGTACAGCTAGTGGACGACACGGTGCAGCCGCCGGCGCCCACGCTGGACGATCCCCGCACCG
>CAZANJ010000314.1:2050-4291 GCA_964486415.1 uncultured Anaerolineales bacterium | reverse complement strand
AAAACCCGATTCACTAGCAAAATCGCTTTACCCCAAAAATTTATGGGAGAGACTACTATATCGCTCCCGCTGGATTGCCAAATCCAAGCCGAGCGAAAACGGGTACATCATTCTTTCTGAATCCCTCGGGCAGCTCCTCCAGTAAATCCCTGCACAACACTTCAGGTTGACCTATGAAGAAATTTAGTGTATATTTAACGCAGAAAATAGCCATAGGAGGAGCTATGCCCGAACAGGAACTAGTCTTGGTAATCGAAGACAGCACAGAAACACAGCAACTACTGGCTGAACTGGTGCTTGAACCAAATGGTTATCGCCATATCGAAGCATTAAACGGAGAAGAGGGTCTGAAATTAGCGCTCCATGAAAATCCCACCCTCATAATCTTGGATCTACAACTGCCCAAGATGGACGGATTCGATGTGCTGAGAGGGCTTCGAGAGCGAAACTTGCAGATTCCGGTTGTTTTCACATCCATCCGCCAGTCAGCAGAGCTGATTGTGGACGCTTTCCGGCTGGGAGCGCAGGATTACGTCATCAAACCCTTTGACCCTCAGGAAATGGTCGAAGCGATTCACCGCGTTCTGGAGCATGATCGCCAAAGCCGAAGACTATCACAGCCCGACGATCAATTACGGGAAGCCAATCAAAAACTCGAACGCCAGGTACAGGAACTAAACACCCTCTGCGCCATCGGCCACTCCGTCACTTCATTGCTTGACCTCAACAACGTGCTCAACCGCGTCGTGGAGGCAGCAGTATATCTCACCGGCGCCGAAGAGGGCTCGCTGATGCTGCTAGATGAAGAAAGCGACGAGCTTTACTTACGTGCCTCCAAAGATTTAGGCGAAAAAATCGTGCGCAACCTGCGCCTGCGCGTGGAGGATAGCATCGCCGGACAAGCGCTCCGCACCAACCGCTCGGTACGCCTGGCGGGCGAAGGTGCTAAAATCGTCACTGGTTACCTGGTCAAATCGCTCCTTTACGTGCCCCTGCAGATTCCCGATAAAGGGCCAATCGGAGTGCTCGGCGTCGCCAATCGCCTATCCCAGACCACATTTTCCAAGCGCGACAATTTCTTGCTCTCATCCCTCGCGGATTATGCCGCGATTGCCATCAACCACGCCCGGCTCTTCGAAGCTGTCAAAACCGAGCAGGTCAAACTGGAGGCAGTGCTAAGAGAGGCCGACGAGGCCATAGTCGTAGTCGACGAGGAAAATAAAATCATCTTGTGCAACGAAGCCGCCCGCCAATCACTCGGAATCAGCAAGAACGATCTGACAAACCAACCCGTCAACGAAGTCATCCAGAACCCCACCCTTTGCGAGATGTTCGCACTGACGCGGGAAAGCGGGCAGGCCCTACATCGCGAAATCACGCTGGAAAACAAGCGCACGTTCAACGCTCAAATCACTCCTGTACAAGACGTCGGGCAAGTCCTGACGATGCAGAATGTAACCCAACTGAAGGAATTGGATCGCCTCAGATCAGAGTATGTCTCAACCGTCTCCCACGACCTTCGCACGCCGCTGACCAACATTCAGGGCTACGTCGAGCTCCTCTCCAAAGTCGGGCCGCTGAATGAGCAGCAAGAGTCCTTCATCAAGCGTGTGTGCGAAAGCATGGATAAAATAACCCAGCTCATCACCGACCTCCTCGACATTGGTCGCATCGAAGCCGTGCAAGACATGGAAATGTCAGACTGTGATCTGAATAAAATAATAGAAGATGCCATCAAGGAATCACAGCATCAAGCGCAAGAGAAGAACCTCGACCTGCGGTGGGAAAAGCCCGAAACACTTTCCATGGTGAGATGCAATAACCTGCTCCTACGCCAAGCAGTCGAAAACTTGATCAACAACGCCATCAAATACACCCCCGAAGACGGCTGGGTCTCGGTACGCCTCAAAGAAAACGAGAGCCACATCCTGGTAAGCGTGGCCGACAACGGCATCGGCATCCCTCTGAAACATCAGCCTTACATTTTCGATAAATTCTATCGTGTGGACGCAGAGGAAGCCTCACAGGTCGAAGGCTCTGGACTGGGCCTATCCATCGTCAAGGCAGCTATTGAGAAACACAACGGGCGTGTATGGGTTGAAAGCAGACCCGACCAGGGCAGCGTCTTCAGCTTTGTGCTTCCAGCTTTGGAGCCCTCGGCTTAGCGCATAAGCAGTTATTCCCATTCTGCTCGGCCTGGATTGCCAAATCCAGGCCCAAGGATTATTCGAGTAGACAATT
>CAZANJ010000314.1:0-1950 GCA_964486415.1 uncultured Anaerolineales bacterium | reverse complement strand
CTGGATTGCCAAATCCAGGCCCAAGGATTATTCGAGTAGACAATTAGTAAAATCATGGCCAATGGCGGCCCCAGGGAGTAGCACTCCCCTGGGGTCTTCTTATGTCCTAAATTCAGCGTCAGGTTTCCGTCAGGTTAGCGTAAAAATGGCGTCAAGCATACCCAAACCAAGCATGGTATCATCTTACACGAGTCAGGGGCGGTTTCTCTTCTTCTCCTCCTTTTGGTGAGGGCCGGGGTATAAGAACCCCGGCTCTCGTGTTTCTAATGTGCGTTTCATTTTGGGCCGGTGGTAATCCCCACCGGCCTTTTTGCATTCAGGAGATCGGATGAATACCAGCAAACGACAGATCGCAAAAGCAGCTACACTGGTGATGGCCCTCTTCATCCTCAGTCGCGCGCTGGGACTGGTGCGCCAGATGGTCATCGGCGCCATGTTCGGCACCAGCGGCGCTCTCGACGCCTATATGGCCGCCGCCCGCATCCCAGAGATGATCTTCCTCGTCGTAGCCGGTGGAGCGCTAGGCTCCGCCTTCATCCCCACCTTCGCTGACCATTTAGCCAAAAATGATCGCGCCGGAGCCTGGCGATTAGCCTCATCGGTGATAAACCTGGCACTGCTCGCTTTGACTCTTGCAACGATCTTGATGATCATCCTGGCCCCGACCTTGGTGCGCACCCTCGTCGCCCCAGGCTTCGACGCGCAGCAGCAGGCGCTCACCGTGCGCTTGCTGCGGGTCATGCTGCTCTCCCCCATCATCTTCGGCGTCAGCGGCGTGATTATGGGAGCGCTGAACGCCCATCAGCATTTCCTCCTTCCCGCTTTGGCCCCTTCCCTCTACAATCTCGCGATCATCGGTGGGGCGCTGCTGCTCGGCCCCCACATCGACGTTATGGGCTTAGCCATCGGCGGCGTCATCGGAGCCGGATTGCACCTTCTGGTACAACTACCGGGCCTGCTCCACTACAGCGCGCGCTACACGCTCACGCTGGGCCTCAACTCCCCCGGCGTGCGCGAGGTGGGGAGATTGATGGCCCCGCGCGTGCTGGGTACCGCCATCGCCCAGTTGAACTTTGTGGTCAACAACAGCCTGGCCTCTGGGATGGGAGTGGGAGCAGTCTCGGCCATCAACTACGCATGGCTGCTGATGCTACTGCCGCAAGGCGTATTCGCCCAGGCGGTGGGAACAGCAGCCTTCCCAACCTTCGCCGAGCAAGCGGCCCAGGGCAAACGAGCCGAGCTGCGACACACGCTGAGCTCCACCTTGCGAGCGATCTTCTCCCTCTGCCTCCCGGCCAGCGTGGGCCTGATCGTGCTGAGCCGCCCGCTGGTGAGTCTGCTCTTCGAGCGCGGCGCCTTCAAGACCGGTTCGACAGAGGCAGTCGCCTGGGCGTTGACCTTCTACGCGCTAGGGCTGATGGGTCACGCCGGGCTGGAGATCATCGCGCGGGCCTTCTACGCGCTGCACGATACCCTCACGCCGGTCTGGGTAGGAGCACTGACGATGGGGCTCAACGTCGCGCTGAGCCTGACCCTGCCCGGCGCGTTTGGTTCGTTGGGCTGGCCCTCCCACGCCGGATTGGCGCTGGCTAACTCACTGGCGACGCTCCTAGAGCTGGTGGCGCTGATGGCTTTGATGAGCCATAGGCTAGACGGGCTGGAAGGCAACCGAACGTTGACCACTGCAATCAAAAGCGGCATCGCGGCTTTGGCAATGGGAGCGATACTGCTCGGATGGCAAATCCTGCTGCCGGAAGTAGGATCGCTGGTGCGCGGTGGCGGCGGCGTCATCCTGGGCGCAGCGACCTATTTCGGCTTGGCGCTGCTGCTGCGCGCGGAAGAATTGAAAGCTATGACAAAATTGTTAAAACGAGGCGAATGAAAAGCGTGACGTTTACCCTACAAAGGTGTTACAGACTGCGAGTGGCACAATCTACTCGCAAATCCCAA
>CAZANJ010000313.1:0-4304 GCA_964486415.1 uncultured Anaerolineales bacterium | reverse complement strand
GTTGTAGTGTTAATTGTAAAGAGATAGGGGAGTGGAGAATGTGATGGCGGAAATAACTAAGGCTGAGGCACTAAAGGAAGAAGGAGTGCAGTTTTTCCAGGAGGGCTTGTATCCAGAAGCCGCCGATAAGTTCAAGCAGGCACAAGAAGTATTTCTTCAAGCAGAGAATGAAACCGAAGCGGCTGAAATGTTAAATAATCTGGGATTAGTCTACCGGATGCAGCATGAATGGAATAAAGCGATTTCTGCCCTAGAGAAAGCCCAAGCCACGTTTGCTCGATTGGGTGAGCCTAATCGCGCGGCGCAAGCACTGGGCAATTTAGGGGGGCTATATGCCAGCCAAGGCGAGCGGGAAAAGGCACGCTCTTGTTTGCGGCAAGCAGCCGATACCTTCGCTGACTTGGGCGATGGACAACGTCACGGGGAAACGTTGATGGCGCTAGGCGTTCAACTTTGGAAAATGGGAGACCGCAGTGCTGGCTTGGCCGCTTACGAAGTCGGCTTGCAGAACTTACAAAAACCGACACTAGGACAGAAGCTATTGCAACTCCTCTTCAAATTACGAAATAGACTGTTGGGTTTAAGCTAAATGCCACCGCCAGCTTGAAGTATCACAAAGTTACATCGTACATCAAACAACTCTCCAGTTTATACACTGGAGAGTTAGTGTTTTACACGCACAATCATTCTCTATAAAATAACCTTGCTACCCTACACAAGTTTTCAGAGTCCCGAATTATGTCGAAAAATTACAAAACAAATCAAATGTAGGGCAGGTTTCCATACCTGCCGCCCCTTGGCGTGTAATTAGCACGGTTTCACCTTGAGGGTAGAAGCCCAACCCCCGTTGGGCGGTTCTGGCCCTCAAACGGCCAACGGGGGTTGGCCTACTACCCCAATCCGTGTTGTTTATATGACAAGGGCCTGCCGCTTATGTAGGGTAGCAAGATCCAAATCAAGGATAGGATATGTCTCGAGGTAAACGCGAAAGCAGTTGGTACGTCATCAGACGCTGTCTGGCTCTCGTCCGGTGTGTACAACGTGGTCCCGCCAGCCGCGAAGATATGCTCCAGGTGCTGCGGGATGTGGAAAGAGAAGATGAGGACCTTCTAGAACCTTCATCCGAGAGTACACTCCAGAGTCGACTGGAGAAAGACCTGGGGCGCATCCGAAATCGTCTGATGGTGGATCTCTGCTACAACCGACGGATTGGCAAATACGAGATCAAGGATACGTGGCTGCCACTTCTTGATCTGCCGGACGAGGACCTGGAGACGCTGGCCTGGCTGGGGGAAAACTTCGGGCTCAAATCGCCGAAGCACGATGAGATACACGCGCTGCTGGATCGCCTGCGGCTATATCTGGGCGTGGAGCGCCAGGCGGTGATCAAAAATGTCCGCACGACCCTGAGGATGGAGCTGAGGCAAAGGGACGACAATGAGATCAAACCGGGGGTGAAAAGGAAGTTGAGGAAGGCATTCATCACCCGGCGTCAGGCCGAGTTGCTCTACCGCTCGCCGCAGCACGAGGATGGCGAGCCGCGACGGCACGTGGTGGAGCCCTACGACCCGCATTACTTCGACCTGGAGCGCGGTCACTATTACCTGCAAGCTTATTGTCGACGGGTGGAGGGACCCGATGGAACCGAGTATCCGAACGATTACCTTACCTATCGTCTGGGGCGCATCCAGGAAGTGACGGTGTTGCCGAATAAGCTGCCGCCGATAGCGCCCTCCAGGCGGAGCTACCGGGTCGAGTATGAGCTGACTCCAGAGGTGGCTCGCCTGGATGTGTCGGATCCTTCATATGTTGAGGTGGAGGCCATCGAGCGGCGGGATGACGGCAGCGTCATCGTGCGTGGGGAGACGGAGAGCATCTTCTGGGCGGTGCGGGGGCTGCTGCACTACGGTTCCAATTGCAAGGTTTTGGGCGGGCCGAAAATGCGGCTTGAGATGGAGCGGGTGATCGAGGAGATGGCGGCGTTGTATGAAGCCCTTGGCGTGTAATTAGCACGGTTTCACCTTGAGGGTAGAAGCCCAACCCCCGTTGGGCGGCCCCCATCGCGCACGCGGCCAACGGGGGTTGGCCTGCTACCCTAATCCGTGTTATTTAGATGACAAGGGGTATGAAGCGTAAAACGTAAGGGAGGTGATATGGGACCGGGCTTGGTTCCCTCACGAGGTGCGGGCGGTGCGGACGGCGATCAATCGCACGCTGCAAGGGTTGGGGCTGCGGCCGATCCCGCACGCGCGGGCGACAGGGAGTACCTCGGATGGGGGAAACGCACGATAGCCGCTCAATGGCGGATTCCAGATCGTGTATTTCCGGTATCCGCGGTACTCTTCCCGAGAATCGCCGGAATTAGGAGCGAATTACCACAATTGTGGAGGTAGGGGTGTGGTATAATAGAAGTGTGGTCGGATGGTCAGTTGGTCGAGTAGTCAAAAGAGATTCCGAGGAGGTTACCATTGGCTGAAGAGAAGATAGATCTGCGTCATTTGAGCTTGCTCATCGGCAAGGATGAGCCGTCGGTCTTCAAGGATTACGTCGAGCACGTGGCAAACGACGGCCTCGTCCCTTACAAGAGTATCGTGCAGTACGGCAAGAAGGCGGGCGAGAGCCTCTATACCCACGTGATCACGGGCGTCTTCATCCTGGAGCAACTGCGCTCCGCGCTGAATATCGGCGACCGGGAAGCCCGTGTATTGTTCACCGCCTTCACCATCCACGACCTGAACAAGGCAATGGAGGATGATCGGGGGTTCGGCAAGCTGGCCGTGGGGGAGAACATCGCGGAGGAGATCGAGCGGCTGGGACTGGACCGTTTCTTCCCGACGTACAACGAGGATCTGAACGACATCGAATCCCTCGTGCGGGGCCATTCGGGTCACTATCACCATGGCGGTGAGCGAATGATCGCCAAGCGTGATGATGAGTATACCCTCGGCTTGCAGCGGGTGAACGAGTTGCTGGACTTGATCCGCGCCGCCGATGCCATCGACCTCTCGCACACACTCGACGAGAGGAAGCACAAGGGCGATTTCCTCTTCCACCTCAATAGTTTCAGTGACACGCAGTATGAGTTCTGTACCCACCGGCTGACCGAGGATCGCGGGTTGCTCTCCAACGTGATCCACAACGCCCTCGTCGAGCACCTGCACGACCAACAAGATCTGCTCCCGCTGCTCTTTTACCCCGATGGCGTGGCCTACCTGAAGCCCCGTGGGCGCGAGGTCGAAATTTCCGAGAAAGACGTGGAGCAGATGGCGAAGCGCGTCGCCACCTCCATCTCCGAGATGACGGCCGAGCACCTCTCCGATTTCGTAGAGTCGAAACCGGGCGGGATCAAGATCACGGGCAAGTGTTTGCAGCCGGGCATTCCCTTCAAGAAGATCTGGAGGGTAGTGCATGGCACGGCGATGACGCGAGCGGAGCGACTCGATGTCCAGGATAAGGATCAGAAGACGCGCGATAAGGCCCAGGGGAACTTCGAGGAGCACGCCCAGGCATTTCCCGAGGCCGCCGACCGGGTGCGGGCCATGCTCGAAGGTGACGAGCCGATTGTGGCGACGGAGAAGACCAAGCTGGCCCTGGGAGAGGCGGCCCGCGCCTATTACATCTTCATCAAAGATCATTTCCCCGACGAGGCCGACGATCCCTGGCGCTATGTCTACCGGGTACTGAAGCTTCCCGAGGAGCGCTGGCCGGTCTATGAATATTTCAACGATCGCTGGTATCGGGCCTACGTCGTCGCCCGCGATATTTCGCTTGACGAGGAGGAGTTTGCACGCCGCTTCGTGGCCGACGGGGAGAAGCTCCTGGCCCAGAAGGTCGGTGAGGATCCCAAGGTCGCGCTTTTCAAGGAGTACATCGGGCGCTATGTCGTCTTCAGCTTTGGCGGGGGGGAGCGCCAACTTTTCGGCGAGCACCTGGCCCATTACGTGGAGCACCAGCACGGGCAGTGCGTGACGTGCAGCTCCACCTTCCCCACGGTGAAGTGGATGTCCGGGGATGTGCGGGAAGACATCACCGTGCAGGCCTTCTCCAACCGGCTGCGCGGCGGGCCGGGCGATCCCAAGAAGAACGTCTGCGCTCTCTGCCGTTTCCAGTTCCTGTTAGAGCGACTGAACTATCCGCCGGTGCGCGGCGAGAAGATCACTTACTTGCACCTGTTCCCCTACTCGTTCCTCACCGCGCCTTTCATCAATGGGCTGCGCGTCGGCATTGACCGACTGGCACGAGAGGATGTGGCCGAGCGGGCGCTCTTCTTGCGCACCAGCGACGCGGTCGAAGCCGTGGGCGCC
>CAZANJ010000312.1:0-4317 GCA_964486415.1 uncultured Anaerolineales bacterium | reverse complement strand
CTAGTACAGCTGGGTGGAAGTTTTCCATCAGTTTGTGCTCAAAGGGGATCGCGTGCAACCTTTTGTTGCCTGCCGCTTTGAGCACCCCACTAATCTGAGTAGAGCCTCTACCGTCTCGTGATCGGAATCATACGCCCGCGGCCAAATGATTTTTCGCTGACCTTGAGGATCACGCCCATCTGCCACCGCTTGTGCTCGGAGCGCCGTAGGGCCATGTTGCTGCGATTTTCCTGCACGAGACGCTCCATAGCCGGAGAGATCTTGGGATAATCGAATGGATCGACCTGCCCCGGTCGCAATTCCGCCGTCGGTGTCCGCTCCAGGATGAAGCGGGGTATCACTTCGCGAACCGAGTTGATCCAGTGCGCGAGGGCGATCACCTCGGGCTTGGTGACATCCGCAATCGGGCAGAGCGTGCCCGCCATATCGCCGTAGATGGTGGCATAGCCCAGGGCCAACTCCGTCTTGTTGCTGGCGTTGAGCAGCATGCCCCCGTAGCGATTCACAAAGCCCATCAGGATCATCGCCCGGAGCCTGGCCTGGACGTTTTCAGCCGTCGTACCCTCATCCAACAGATCGCCCAGCGTCTCCTCTGCGGCGACGTGCAGACGCTCCAGTTCGACCACCTCAAAGTGGATGCCCAGAGCCTGGGCCAGTTCCCGTGCGCTCGTCGTGGAGCGCGGATCGTTGTAGCGTGAGGGGATGGCAATCGCGGTGACACGCTCTGGCCCCAGCGCCTCGGCGGCTATCACGGCGACGACCGCCGAATCGATCCCGCCGGATAGTCCGAGGAAGGCACGCTCCAGGCGGTTCTTTTGCGCAAAATCCCGCACCCCCAAGACGAGCGCCCGGTAAAGCTCCTCCTCCGGGCACTCACACCGGCCGGCGGACACGTCCTTTTCATAGTCAGCTTCGCGATCAACTTCGAGATCAACCACCCGCACCTCTTCCTCGAACCCGGCCAGTTGAGCGGTGACGCCGCCGCTCCCATCGATGACAAAACTCCGACCGTCGAAAATCAACTCGTCGTTCCCGCCGCAGAGGTTGACGTACAGCAGCGGACAGCTTTGACGGCGGGCGTGGTAAAACCGCTGCTCCATAACCCCCCGCCGGTACGGCGAGGCGGAAATACAGATCAGCAACTCCGCCCCGCCGGCCATCAGCTCGGCCCCCGGGTGAACGTTGTGCCCTTCGTCCCAGAGGTCCTCGCAGACCATAACTCCCGCCCGTTTTCCGGCTATGACCGTTGGAGGCAACGCGGGACCTGGCCGAAACCAGCGCGGCTCGAAAAAGACGTCATGAGCGGGCAGCAGTCGCTTGGCGGCGACCAGCTGGGCCTCACCGCCGTCCAGGAGGAGGGCGGCGTTGTACAGCCCCGGATGGTTGGGTAGCCTGCGTTCGCTCGGCGTCAGCGTGCCGACCACCACTGGAGGCCCGCCACGGGTACGACGGGCCAGGTCGAGGTTCGCCTTGACCACCGCCTCGGTGAAGCTGGAATCGAAGAGAATGTCGCGGGGCGGGTATCCAGGAACCGCCATCTCCGGCAGGACGACCAGCGCGGCGTCTTGGCTGCGGGCGGTCGCTATCGCCGCCAGGCAGCGCTCGACGTTGCCCTCCAGATCGCCCACGCACGGGTTAATCTGAGCCAGCGCCGTTCGGAAGCCGCTTGTCCGCCTCATCCGAATTGCCCCGCCACCGCTTCGAGGAGGTTGAGCGCCTCCAGCACCGTGTCACGCTGCAAGCAGACCATATCGCCGAGCATGAACGTGCGATAACCCAGCGAGAGCAGGAAAGCCACGTCGCCGATATCGGCGCTCACCGGGACGGGGTGATGGGCGAGCGAGTCGAAAATTCGGCTGGCGACCACGGCCTCTGGATCGGCGGCGATGATGTCGCGCAGCGCGCCGATGACTCGATGGGGACGCAGCACCTCCACGTAAAGGTCGCCACGCGCGGCCATAAGCCGGCCCTGCGAGGCGCCGTGCTCGCGGGCGTAATCAAGCCCCCGGCGCGTCTCGATCTTGAGCATAATCTCGGCTTCGGGGAGCAAACCGCGCACCTCCTCGACGTCGGCAGGGCTTTCTACATAGGAGAGCATGACGCGCTTGAGGCCCGCTTCCCTCATGGCCGCGAGGTAAGCGCGATCCGTCTCGGTGAGCGTTCCTTCAATCTCAAGTGAGGGGTGCACGATGTTGACCGATTCCCCAGGCCCGATGAGCCGGCGCGGGCCATCCTCCAGGATGATCCGGTCGCCGTCGACAGCCGCGACTCGCGCGTGTTCATTGCCATCGGAGAAGAAGGCGTCCACCGGTGTCTCGACGCGAATGGGATGGCTGAGGCGCACTTCCGTATAAGGCGGGATGGCCGCGCCGACCACCCGCAATTGCCGCCCCTTGAGATCGACCCACAATGGCCGGCCAAAAGCACGCAGCCGCGCGAGCGCCTCAGCCGGTCCTTCCCGCAGCGGCATCACCGTATTCATCCGGAATGCGCAGACCAGCGGGTGTCTGGCTACCTCGTCGAGGAAGGGGGCATAAGGCGGAGCGGTTACGACGGCGCGAACGTTCATAAAAGCACTCAGACCTTCAGGGTCGTTCCACAGTAGCCGCAACGGAACAAGCCACCGCTCACTTCAACCGGGATCGGAGCGCCGCAGCGCGGGCATTTCATCGCCAGCGGCTCGCTCACCTCGGCTACCTTTTCCTCGCTCTGGCGGGCGCGCATGTTATCCTGGAAATCTCCAAAGTATCCCCAGGCGCGGGCGATGAGGCCCATGGCATAATCCACGGCCCGCTGTTCGTCCTGGATGTGAAAGATTTTTTGCTCGCCGATGGCCTGGCCCCACTGTTTATCGACCTTGTCGCCCGGCTTGCCGGTCGGACGGCGCAGGAACCAGGTATTCCAGACCTTGCTGACCTCTTGCCAGGCTTCGATGGCGTCCACGCGGCGGCGCACCCGGTCGCCGAGGTAGCGGGCGATCTGTCCCCTGGGCACCTGGGGGTGCATGGTGATGTCGCCGAACACAATCAGAAACGGGGTCTCGTCCAGGTCGGGAATCTCGACGTGGGTGTTGACCCAGTGTGCAAAGAGGCCATAGCTTTCCGGCGCGTCGCCGCCGCCGCCCTCGCCGTACAGTGAGCCGAGGAGCTGTTCGAGATCAAAGCCGCTGGCAAAGGTGGTCACTTGCAGCGGCCAGCGGTCGCAGCCCGCGTCGCCGATGGCGGCGAAGCAGATCTCAAGATCATCCCGGTACTGGGAAAGGGTGTTGTAGAGCAGGGGCAAGCGATCAAAGATCTGAAACGGCCAACTGGCCATCGAGCCGGTCACGTCTACCGCAACGATGAGCGGGTTGCCTGAATCGGTGCTGATGTGCTTTTGTGGATCGATTACTTTTTCGTTAGGCCCGCTTTTCCTCTCATAAGTGCGCGGGCCGCTAGCTTTCGCCCGCTCTGCGGCTGCGCTTCGCTTATCCTCGCCCGAGGGGCCGTAGCTATATTTCGCGTCGCCATACCATTCACTCGTATCTCCGTCCCACGTGTACATCGAGCCTCCTTGTAGTTTCTGTGGCGTCTAGCGCCAACGTTTGTAATCCGAACTCGCGGCGGAAGCGCTCGTCGAGCCCCCGGAGCGCGATATAGTCCGCGATCTCTTTCGGCACCAGATCACGCCAAGCGGTGCCACGCGCCATCTCCCGACGCACCATCGTTCCATCGACGGCGATTCTCTCGTCCTCCGAGATCAGTTCGACCGGCTTGATTATGCGGTAATCCTCGGCCAGCAAGCTCGCGACGTATGGGTTGGCGGTGACGAACAGATCGAGCGGCCCAAATAGATCGCGGACCATCAAGCGCCAACGCGGGCCATCATCAAGATCGGGCACGGGGATCAAGGTGTAATTATCCCGCCCGGGCAGCGCCAGCCGGATCATATCGGCGGTCTCCTCAAGCGTGAAGGGATTGCGCAGGTTATATCTGTTCGAGCTGCCGATCCCGATTAGGGCTTGAGCAGCACGGTCGCAAAGCGCACGCAGGACGAGCGCGTGGCCATGGTGAACCGGTTGCCACCGGGCAACCATGCCAATGGAATCGAAGCGCTCTGTGTGAAGCGGTATCCGCGCTTGTGATGACATCATCCTAGCCAATCCACTTGGAAATCAATACTAGTGGTCTCTCCCATAAATTCTTGGGCTAAAGCGAGTTCGCCTGTGAATCGGGATTTCCCCCCTCACCCTAGCCCTCTCCCCCAAGGGGGAGAGGGAAACGAGTCCCCTCTCCCTCAAAGGGAGAGGGTTAGGGTGAGGGTGACAAGCGCGAATTA
>CAZANJ010000311.1:1287-4328 GCA_964486415.1 uncultured Anaerolineales bacterium | reverse complement strand
TGCTGCTCGATCTGCCGGAGCGCATCGACAGCAACTTCTTCGTCGAGATCACCGATCCCCAGCGGAAGGCCTACGGCGAGTACGAGCACAAGCTGGCCCGCCTGATCGCCCAGACCCATCGCCGACCGCTCACGCCTAAGGAACACCAGATTCTGATGGGCTACCTGGTCAAGATGCGCCTGATCTGCAACGCCCTGGCGCTCCACGACCCGGAGATCAAGCCCCAGGAGTGCGAGAAGACGGCGCCCAAGCTGCGCGAGTTGCGCGAGATTCTGGAGGACGAGGTCGCCAGCAACGGCCACAAGGCCCTCCTCTTCAGCCAGTGGACGCGCATGCTGGACCTGACCGAGCCGATACTGGAGCAGCTCGGCCTGGGCTGGGTCAAGTTAACGGGCGACGTGCCCACCCACAAGCGCGGGGACCTGATCGAGCAGTTCTTCGAGGACCCCAATTGCAAGGTCTTCCTCTCCTCCGACGCCGGCGGCGTGGGGCTGAATTTGCAGGCCGCCAGCATGGTGGTCAATCTGGAGCTGCCCTGGAACCCGGCGGTGCTGGATCAGCGTATCGCCCGCGCCCATCGCCACGGCCAGCCGCACACGGTCAACGTGATCAACCTGATCGCCAGGAGCACCATCGAGGAGCGTATGCTGGATACGCTGGCCGCCAAGCGGGCCGTCTTCGACGCCGCGCTCGATCAGGAGAGCGAGGTCAAGGATCTCTCCTTCGACAAGGCCGGCAAGAGCGTCCTGCAGCGGCTGCAAGTGATGTTGGGCGAGGAGCAGGAGGTCAAGCCGGAGCTGGAGCTGGAGCCGACCGAGGAGCCCGAAAAGTCCAAGAAGGAACCGCCGACCTTGCAGGGCTTCGCCGATCTGCTGGTGGGCCGCTATCCGGGCCGCGTGCTGCTAGTGCGGGAGGCCCCACAGCTTCCCACCGCGCCCGCCGATGGACGCATCCTGGTGGTGGTGGATCGGGAGCCGTCCAAGCTGCGCCCCCAGGTGGAAACGCTGCTCGGCGAGCACTACGGCGAGTTCCCCGCGCCGGATCTGCTGCTGATGGAGCAGGAGGGCTACCGCGCGCTGGCGGCCCTGACCGGCGAGGCGCTGGAGCCGACCGAGGCCCCACCGGCCTACCAGGCCCCGTCGATCCCCAAGCCAGCCCGCGAGGATCGGCGCCAGGCGCTGGAGAAGAAGCTGCGCCGCGCCAACCAGGGACTCGATTCGGCCGACAAGCGGCTCAAGCTGGCCTCCGTGGTGCTGGAGGGCGGCTTCCCGGAGGAGGTGATGCGCCCGGTGCGTCAGGCGCTGGCCTGGGCGCTGAGCGCCTGTCTCTCGTTGTACAAGGACAAGCAGCCCGACGACGCGCTCCCCTCGCCGCGCCTGGTGGAGGCCGAGCTGGTCGCGCCCGGTCACGTGCCCACCGACCTGGCCGCCCGCGTGGATCGCGTCCGCGCCCTCACCGCGCCGCCCGCCCCTGAGGAGAGTGAGGAGGAGGCCCCGCCGCCCAGCATCGAGGCCGCCGAAGGCTTCATCGCCACCGTGCAGGATGTGATCGACCTGGGGCGGGAATTGGTGGCTATGGAAGGGCTGTAGCCTTGACCGTCCACCTACTCCTCGCGCCGACCGGGGCCGGCAAGACGGCCCACGCCATCGAGTGCATCCGCGCCTGTCCGCCCCTCTCGCGCGTCTGCGTCCTGGTGCCCGGCCAATTGCAAGCAGCGGCCTTCCGCCGAAGGCTAGCCCAGGCCGGCGGCGCGCTCGGCGTCGAGATACAGACCTTCTACGGCCTCTACGCTGAGGTATTGGCGCTGGCAGCGGGTGAGAGTGAGGGCCTGACCCGTCTCCCGCCCCCCGTCCGCCACCGCCTGATCCGCCACCTGGTGGAGACGCTGTGCGACGCCGATGAGATCTCCTACTATGCCCCCCTGCGCACCTCGTCCGGCTTCGCGCATCTGCTGAGCGAGCTGTTCGAGGAGCTGAAACGCGCCCGCGTTTTCCCCGAAGACCTCGAAAGCGCCCTGACTCCCTCTCCCTGGGAGGGAGAGGGTTGGGGTGAGGGTCCTCGTCTGACCGAGCTGCCCCGCCTCTACACCGCCTACCAATCCTGGCTGATCGAGAACGGCTGGGTCGATTCCGAGGGGCAGGGCTGGCTGGCCGCCATCGCGCTGGAGGAGCAACCGGAACTGCTCTCCGATCTCTCGCTGCTGGTCGTGGATGGCTTCGACGAGTTCGACCCTACCCAGCTCCACCTGCTGCACTTGCTGAGCGCTCGCGCCGACGAGACCCTGATCACCCTCACCGGCGACCCCGACCGTCCGGAGCGTCTGGCCCATCGTCGCCTGGCCCGCGCTCGCGCTGCCCTCACCGAGGCCCTTGACCTTGAGGTCACCTCTGCGCCCCTGCACACTTGCTCCTCTGCTCCACTGCTCCATCTCGAAGCCCACCTTTTCGAGCCCGACGCCGCCCCTGCCCCCGCCGGTGAGGCCGTGACCTTCCTTGAGGCCCAGAACCGCGCTGCCGAGGCCCGTGAGGCGCTGCGCTGGCTCAAGGCCCGCGTCGTGCGCGAAGGCGTGTCGCTCTCCAACGTGGCCCTTATCGCCCGCGACGTGACGCCCTACCGCCCCTTCCTGGAGGAGGTCGCCGCCGAGTTCGGCCTGCCGCTGCGCTTCGGCTCCGGCGCCAGCCTGCGCACCAATTCGGCCATCGCAGCGCTGCTGAACCTGCTGACGCTGCCCCTAGAGCCGGATCCCTGGGCGCCACGGGCGCTGCTCGACGCGCTGACCAGCCCCTATTTTGATTGGAGGGCGATCACTGTAGGGGCGGGCGGGCACGAGACCCGCCCTTACAATAGCGCCCGACGCCTGTACGACCTGGCGCTCGCGGGCCAGGTCGTGAGCGGTCTCGATCAGTGGCGCGAGGCCTTCCAGCGGCTCGCCGTCCGCGCCGACGAGGAGGAGCGATTGGCCATCGTCGACGAGGAGGATCTGGCCCCGCGTCGCGCCTTCACCGCCGAAGAGGTAGCGCGCCTGGAGGAGGCCTTCGAGG
>CAZANJ010000311.1:0-1187 GCA_964486415.1 uncultured Anaerolineales bacterium | reverse complement strand
TTCGATTCCGTCGCCCTGCTGGGGCTATCCGAGGGCGACTTCCCTCGCGCCGAAAGCGACACAGCGTGCGTGCTGCTGCCCGAGCCCGACCGCGCCCGGCTGGCCGAGCGTGGCCTGCCGCTCGACCCACACCTGCGAGGGGAGGAGGCGACCTTCTTCTACCAGGCCGTCACCCGCGCCCGCCGCCGCCTGCTGCTCAGCCGCCCCTACCTGGCCGACGACGGTCAGGGCTGGGAACCCTCTCCTTATTGGACCGCCGCGCGGGCGCTGTTCGATGACGCGCCGGTGCTCCACGTTCGCCCCACCGACCCAGTGCGCCATCCAGCCTCTGAGCAGGAGCGCGCTGCCGCGCCCGCCCCAGGGCAACCACAAGGGGTTGCCCCTACATCTGAGACCAGGACGGGCGATCTCTCGGTGCTGATGGAGGAGCTGGCGCAGCGCTTCGGGCCGGAGCGATCCTGGTCGAGCAGCAAGCTGGAGACCTACGCCAAGTGCCCGTACTATTTCTGGGCCGCCTACGTGATGGAGCTGGAGCCACAGGAACTGCCGGAGGCCGGCTTCGACGTGCTGACTCTGGGCTCGATCTATCACCTGGTGCTGGAGCGGCTCTACGAGCGCGTGCCCGATGGCGACCCCGAGCGGCTGCGGGCCGGGCTGGACGCCGTGGCCCAGGAGGTCTACGAGGCTGCGCCGGAGGATTACGGCTTCCGCCCCACCCCGCTCTGGGAGCGCCAGCAGGAGGAGCTGACCGAGGTGCTGCGCCGCACGCTGGAGGAGTTGATTGCGATAGCCGCCGACTACGAGCCTTTGGTGCCGGAGCTGGCCTTCGGCTTGCGGGGAAAGCCGCCGCTGATCATCCGGGGGGAGGAGACCGTGCTGCAACTGCGCGGCTACATCGACCGCGTCGACCAGGCGCCTGACGGGCGTTTGCGTATCATCGACTACAAGGCCGGCTCGACGCCCATCTCGCCCCGCGATCTGACCGAGGGCAAGCGCCTGCAGCTTCCGCTCTACGCGCTGGCGGCGCAGGCGGCGCTGACAGAGGAGGTAGATAGCGGCTTCTACTGGCACATCGGCTCGGCGCGGCCCAGCACGCTCAAATTGGAGGATTTCGACGGCGGCGTTGAGAGTGCCATCGAGACCGCGGTCGATTACGCGCTGGAGATCGTGGCGGCGGTGCGGGCTGG
>CAZANJ010000310.1:0-4343 GCA_964486415.1 uncultured Anaerolineales bacterium | reverse complement strand
TTTTTAACTTACCTCACGATGATCACTTCGACATCCGTGGATTGGCGAATCTCCTCGGCGAATTTGTTGATGGCTTCGTCGCCGAAGGCATGCATGGGGGATTCCAGCGCGGGAGCTCCGAGTACCAGGGTGCCGGCTTGAACCTCCTTTAGGTATGCCTCGATCTCCTGGCGCACTTTCCCGCAGCGAGTGGTCGTTTGAGCCTTTACCTCTTTCTTGCGTGCGCGCGCCTGGGCGATGCACAATAATGAGCGCCCCAGGCGCTGCAATTCGTCTTGCAGCGCATCCTGTAACCTCTCATTGGTCGGCTCCGCGAAATCGGGATTCACTACACACAAAAAGATCAGATCGGCGCCGCGTTCCTTCGCCAGCGCGATGGCCTGCCCCTGTGTGCGGCGGCTGGCCTCGCCACCCCTTGTGGCACATACAATCGGTTGCATTCTTTGTCCTCTCTTCTGGCTCATTTTCGTTCGAGACTTGCCTGGATCATGTCGAGCGCCTCTAGTCGATAGTCGACATCGTTGATTAAATCATCATAGGTGTGGTCAGAGAGCAATCCCTGTCGCAGCGCATTTTCCAGAGCGCCGCGTTCCGCTTGCAGTGCTTCCCTGCGGGCCTGAATGAGCATTTCCCGTTCCAGTTCGGCGTGCTCGATGAATAACTGGTTCATGTTCTCCATCAGTTTTTCCTGGGCTTGGCTGTAATCCTCTCGTAGCCCGGCCCACATCTCTTCGGTCAGTAGCCCCTCGCGGTGCAGGTGTTCCAGACGGCGCAGCCCAGCCTGCGCGGCATACAGTCGCCCTAATTGCTTTTCTCGCGCCACGCGATGCTCAGGCCGTTCGGTCAAGCCCAGCTTCTGCAACAAGAACTGGATCGTCGTGCCCTGGGCCAGCAGAGTGAAGAGCACCACGCCGAAGGTCATCGCTTGCAGTGTGTCCCGCTGAGGCAATGTGAGCGGCAAACTCAGCGCCAGTGCCAGGCTTATAGCGCCGCGCTGCCCGCCCCAGAATAGCACGTGCCGCCAGGTGGGGGGAAAGTGGGGCTGTCTCTCTCCCAGATGGGAGAGCCGCGACAGGCCGTAAACCACGATCGCTCGGCTGATGAGCACCGCTGCCACGGCGACGATGATGGGCCCTAGATTGGCCCACAACTGTCCCAGATTCACGCTCAGCCCAATCAGTAGGAAGACGAGGGAGTTGGCCAGGAAGGCCAGGAACTCCCAGAGGTTGAAGAGCATGATCTTGGTCGTCGGCGACGCCCCGGCCAGGCCCAGGTTACTGCTCATAATGCCCGCAGCTGCCACCGCCAGCACGCCGCTGACGTGGAACTGCTCGGCGATCAGGTAGGAGCCGTAGGCCAGGAGGGTCGTCCACGTGGTGACGAGCAAGCTGTCGTTGATGCGGTTGATCAATTGAGCCGCCAACCAGCCCAGCGCTGCTCCAACGGCCAATCCTCCTATGGCTACTTTCAGGAATTCTGACAGGCCCAGCAACAGATTAAACTCGCCGGTCAGCGCCGTTGCCAGGGCGATCTGGAAGATGACGATGGCTGTGCCTTCGTTGAACAGACTCTCGCCCTCCACGGCGACGGCCAGGCGTTTGGGGACGCCGAGGTCGCGGAAGAGGGCCAACACCGCTACCGGATCGGTGGCCGCGATCAGCGCGCCGAAGACGGCTGTGATGGTCAATGGCAGCTCGGCCCCGAAAGCCACAAGCCCTCCCACCAGCAAGGTTGTCAGCAGCACGCCCGGTATTGCGAGCATAATGATGGGCGTCAGGTTCTCGCGCAGTAAGCGGAACTCCAGATGGAAAGCGGCCTCGAATATGAGTGGCGGGACGAAGATAGCCAGGATGAGCTCTGGCGTTATCTCGACATCCAGCGCTTGTTGGATCGAGATGAAAGCTCCAACCAGCACGAGGCTCACGGTGTAGGGTAGGCGTATTCGACGCACAGCGACCGCGACGAGGGTTGCTACCGAGACGAGTATGACGATAAGCGTTTCTGTGGCTAGGAATTCTTCCATGCTGTGCTCCTTAGATCGCTTGCAGCGGCTTGATCGATTAGCCAGGTCAATCGCCCTGAGGCGGGCTGTACCATGCCGGCCGGCAGCGGCTCGCCGGCCCAAACACGGGCCAGCGTGGACGCCTTCGTGGCGCCGCTAACCATAAATATGATCTGTCGGGCGCGATTGATCGCGGGTAGCGTCAGTGTGACGCGCCATGCTTTGAGTTTCTTCGTGTAGTTATCTGTCACCCAGCGTTTTTGTTCGGCCAGCGCCGTCGTGTCGGGGAAGAGGGAAGCTGTATGTCCATCGGTGCCCATTCCCAGTAAGATTAAATCGAACGCTCCCCGGGGGCCGAGGGATGTTTCCAGCTCCTCCTGGTATAGCCTGGCGGCTCGCGTCGGCCGGTGCTGGCAGGGGATGGGATGTATATTTTGGGGTGAAACTGCGATTTCGTCAAGCAGCGCCGCACGGGCAGCGCGATAGTTGCTTTCCGGGTGATCAGGGGGGACGCAGCGCTCATCGCCCCAGAAGAAGTGCACCTGTTCCCAGTCCACCTGCGCGGCGAATGGTTCACGTGCCAGCAGTTCATAGGTGGGGAGGGGCGTTGACCCGCCGGATAGCGCCACGCGGAAACGCCCGCGTTCGGCCAGCGCTGCCTTTGCTAGGGCGATGAAGCGCTCCGCTGCTGTCCTGGCTAAGCTGTCGGCGTCGGGAAGGATGATGAGCTCTCTTGGATCTTTATCCTCTTTCATTCTCATTCATTCTCACGGTGTCTATCGCTGCACTCACAGAGCCAGCTTCGTCCATCACTGTCCAGAAGTTCGTCCGCTTCCGTAGGCCCCCAGCTATCCGGCTCGTAGAATGCCAGCGGGGGAGCGTCGGGCTGGTTCCAGTTTTCGATGACTGGATCGATCAGCGCCCAGGCCATCTCAATCTCGTCAGCTCTGGCGAAGAGTGAGGCGTCACCCTGCAATGCGTCCAGCAGTAATCGCTCGTAAGCGTCCGGCAATGCGCCTGAGCCAAAGTCCTTCGCGTAGTGAAATTCCATATCGACCGAGCGGGTTCGCATACCCTCACCGGGCTCCTTGGCCTCGAAGCGCAGGTGGATTCCCTCGTCAGGCTGTAGGCAAAGGGAGAGAACGTTCGGCGTGATGTCCTTCCCGCGCTCGGTCGGGAACATCAAGTGAGGCACACATTTGAACTGGACGGTGATCTCGGTGGTCTTGGTCTTCAGTTGTTTTCCGGAGCGCAGGTAGAAGGGCACGCCGCGCCAGCGCCAGTTGTTCACCCAGAGTTTGAGCGCCGCGTAGGTGGGTGTCTTCGATTCTGGGGCTACTTTGGGATGTTCTCGGTAGCCTCGGTATTGTCCACGCACGCTCGACCTGATCGGCGGGATCGCTTGCAGCACTTTGACCTTCTCGTCGCGCAGGGCGTTGGCCTCAAATGCAACCGGCGGTTCCAACGCGGTCAGCGTGAGTAGCTGCAAGAGATGGTTTTGGAACATATCCCTCAGCACGCCGGCCTTCTCGTAGTACCCGGCGCGATGACCCACGTCGACATCCTCCGCCACCGTGATCTGTATGTGATCGATGTAGTTGCGATTCCAGATTGGCTCGAAGATGGCGTTGGCAAAGCGGAAGGTCATAATGTTCTGCACCGTTTCTTTGCCCAGGTAGTGATCGATGCGATAAACTTGACTCTCGTCGAAAACGGTGTGGATCTGATTGTTCAGCTTCTGGGCGCTTTTCAGGTCGTGGCCGAATGGTTTTTCGACGATGACACGACGCCATCCGTGGGCGCCGCCGTTGAGCCCGGCTCGACCCAGATGCTCGATGATCATCGGATACAGGACGGGGGGAACGGCCAGGTAAAAGAGGATGTTCCCCTTTGCTTTGGATTCTGATCTTATCTTCGCCAGTTGTCTCTCAAGGCGGCGATAGGTCTCATCGTCGTCCAGGTCGCCCGGCATATAGCTGTAGCGCTCGGCGGAGGTGGGCCATAGCTCGCAGATGTTGGGCCCTGATTGGGCTCTGGAGTAGGCCATCACGCCCTCGCGCAGCCGCTCGCGGAATGTCTCGTTGGAGTAGGGCGTGCGCGAGATGCCGATCACGCGGGTCTTCGGGGAGAGTAATTGCCTACACGATAGGGTGTGCAGGGCGGGCGCCAGTTTGCGCCGCGTCAAATCGCCCGACGCGCCGAAGATGACGATGGTCGCGGGAACTGCTTTGGAAATTGCTTGATTCATTTTTCAGCACCTTGGGATATGGAAATAAATAGTCTACTTGCGCCGCTCCCGCTGGATTGCCAAATCCAGCGAGTTTAGCTCTGGATCTGGCGA
>CAZANJ010000309.1:0-4349 GCA_964486415.1 uncultured Anaerolineales bacterium | reverse complement strand
CGCGCCTCCCGCTGCCGCGAATCGCTCTGCGCCGGGAAGCGGTAGGCGAACTGCAACAGACAAGTCAGCGCTCCGCCGAGCAGCGCGTTCTGGACGTACACCGCATACAGCCGAGGCGTCGGCAGCAGCGTGGCCTCCAGGAAGAGAGCAGTGATGAAACCGGTGAGCGTGACGAAGAAACCGGTCAGCCAGGCCAGAGGTGGGGCGGGCCGAGAGCGCCTCAGCAGGTGGAGGAAGTAGCCGCTAATCAGAGTGGCGAGGACTAATTGGGTCAAATAGCCGATCGCAGTCGGCGTCAGGTATAATGTCAATGCCAAATCTCCTTGCTGTACGTATTGATCACCCGCACCCTAAAGACGCGATTCCCTCTCCCCAGGGGGGAGAGGGCTAGGGTGAGGGGGAAAAACCCAGTTACCAACAAGCACCCGCACCCTAAGAGGCATACTCATCCAAAGCGTGCCGGACGGCCTGCGCCAGGCGATGCGTCTCGAAGGGTTTCTCGATCACGCCCAGGATGCCTTTTTCCTTCAGTTCCTCCAGTGTACCCTCGATTCCGTAGCCCGTGATGATCAATGACTTCAAATCGGGATTTTCTTCTTGCAACGCCTGTATCAGCGCTTGCCCGCCCATCTTCGGCATCACCAGATCTGTGATGATCAGATCGGGCCGCACTGCTTGGCACATCTCCAACGCCTCTCGCCCGTCCTCCGCCGCCAGCAGTCGGTAGCCCAGCGAAGTCAGGAACTCCTTTACGGCTTGCCTTACGCTATCCTCATCTTCCACCAGCAGGATTGTTTCCCCTTTTCCTGGCGGGATATGATCGATCCCCTCCTTTACTTCTTCAATCTTCTCCATGGCGTAGGCCGGCAGATAGACGGAGAAGGTGGTTCCCACCCCGACCTCCGTCTCCACGCCGATGTACCCCTCGTGCTGCTCGACGATGCCGTGCACCTGCGCCAGCCCCAGCCCGACTCCCTTCCCGGGCTCCTTGGTGCTGAAGAAGGGTTCGAACAGGTGGGATTGTACCTCATCGGTCATACCGACTCCAGTGTCGGAGACTGCCAGGCAGACCCATTCGCCGGCCGGAATATCCGGAATGGCTCTGGTGACCTTGTCGAGGCTAGAATGTTCCCCCCTTGGGCTCTTTGTCATCCCGGAGAGGGTAATTTGCAGTTCTCCGCCACCTTTGGGCATCACCGCGTCCCGCGCGTTCAGCGCCAGGTTAATCAGCACCTGTTGGATGCGGGTGGGGTCGGCATTCACCACGTGCTCGCCCTCTTCCACTTCGAGCTGCACGGAGATGCTCTCTGGAATCGTGTTCTTGAGCATGCGCACAGTTTCCCTCACGAAAGGTTTGAGGTCCAAGGGCTGCGTTTTCATCATCGAGCGGCGACTGAAATCCAGGATTTGCTGTACCAGTTCCGATGCCTGATGGGTTTCGTTGATGATGGTCTCCATAGCCGGCGCCAGCTCGGGGGGCAGGTCGGGATTACGCAGGGCCATATGAGCGTAGAGGACGATGGGGGCCAGGAAATTGCGGAAATCGTGAGCGATGCCGCCGGCCAGTTGGCCCACGGCGGCCAATCGCTCCTGTCGCTGGATGCGCTCCTGGGCCTTTCGCTCCTCGGTCACATCGTGCAAGGTTAGCACCCAACCCTCGGGGTGACGGGTGTTCCTGGCTACTGGCCGAGCGAGCACCTCGAAGATCCTGTGTGGTGGGCCGGGAATCTCAAGCTCGTGCCACAGACCTTCGAGTGGAGGGGCCAATAACTCCTCCAGGGGGAGGTCGGCAAGGTGAGTCAGCTCTTCGCTCTGGGGGGCATCGGTGAGGATAGAGAGATGATCCTGTGCCGTCGGATTGGCGAGGAGAATGCGGTGCTTGGCGTCGAGCAGGAGGATGCCCTCCGGTGCGTGCTTCACCGTGGTCTCCAGACGCCTTCGCTCGGTCTCCAGCGCGGCGCTCAGACGCGCCTGGTGCAGAGCCACGGCGATTTGCCCCGCGATCTCACGGACGATTTCCACGTGCTCGGTGCTAAAGGCAGCCGGTTGCTCGGCGTGCAATCGTAAGGCGCCGAGCCACTCGCCACGGGCGATGAGCGGCGCGGCGACGTATGAGCGCACCCCGTCCGCTTGCATAGCCCGGATAAGCGGCGTCACTGGCTGGTGGGCAGCCAAAATGTCATCATCAACCATCACTTGATCCCTCTGCCCACCATCACCGATCGTGAGGCCTTCCAGGGGAAAGCGCATACCCTCTTCCAGCGCGTGGCCGCGGTCGGCGTCTACGGCCAACACGGCGGCCAACCCCGCCTCCAGGTCAAAAGTAGCGATGCCAGCCGCCACGCAAGGCACCAGTTTTCGGAGGTGGCGCAAGGCGGCCTGCGCGGTCTTCGCCGGCGACTGCGCCTCCAGGATGGCCTGGTCGATCTCATGCAGGATCTCCAGTCGCTGGGTGTGCTCCTGAAGCGCTTTCTCTACTTTTTTGCGCTCGGTGATGTCGGTGAAGACGGAGAGCACGCCGCTGAAGTGCCCATCGTCGAAGAGCGGCCGGGCGCTGACAATGACGGGAATCTCATCCCCGTCCTTCCTCAGCAAAGCCGTCTCGTAGCGGCTGGCGACGCCCCGAGGACGCTTGGCGGTTTCCTGGGCGACTTTGGCGCGCTGATCGGCGGCGATAATGACTTTCCAGTGCTGGTCCAATAGCGCATCGGGCTTGTAGCCCAGTAACTCGGCCGCCTTCGGGTTGACGAAGGTGATGTTCCCTTCGGCGTCCTCCATGACTATCCCCTCGGTCATGCTCTGGACAATATCCTCGTTGAACTGCTTGAGTCTCTGTGTCTCTTCAAACAGCCGCGCGTTTTCCAGGGCCACCGCCAGTTGATCGGCCAGCACTCCCAGCGCTTCCAGATCGGTGGCGTCGAAGGCATCGCGCTCCCTGGCCTGCATGTCCATCACGCCCAGCACACGTTCGCCGCGCTTTATGGGCACGCTCAGTTCCGAGCGGGTATGGGGTAACCCCTCCCAGGCCATGTAGCGGGGGTCCTGGCTAACATCGGGCACCAACGCGGGCTGACCGCTCTGGGCCGTGTCGCCGATGATCCCTCGGTCCAGAGACAGCCGGTAATCCGTGGGCGGATCGTTGTCCTTGTACCCGCCTCGACCGGCGGCAAATACCATCTCGTCGCCCTCCCGCAGGAAGAGGTTGACGTTGTAACAGCCGGTGATCTCCTGCAGGGATTGCACCACTTGGGATGCGAGTTCATCCTGATCCATCAGCGCCGACATCTGGCGGGCCGGGCGAGCGATGGCCTTGAGCTTCTTCGTCAGGTCCTGGGCCTGCTCGAAAAGCTGGGCTTTGTGCCAGACAGCGGCCATCTGATGAGCGAAGGCGGTGATGGTCGGTATGTCTGCTGCGGTCAGATCATCCGATTGTACGGCCAGTATGCCGATGACCTCGCCATCCACGACCAGGGGGGCGTCGATGGCTTTCTGGATGCCCATTATTCGCATGATCTGGGGCGTAAATCTCTTTATCGGCCTGGGGAGCAACTGCCGGACGAGTTTAGCCGTGTCCTCTACAAACACAGTCCTCTTCTCTTGCACGACTTCTCTGTAGGCATCGGCTCTCTCGATGGGTATCGCGAATCCCTCGCGTCTAATTCCCACCAGTTTCTCGGCTGCCCTGATGGCTGCGCTCTCGTAGTTCAGATACTCGGGGAACAGCTTGGTCTGTTCTTCGTCGGTGAGATAAAGCGCACAGGAGAATCCCACCTTCTCGAGTTCCTCCGCTACTGCGTTGAATACCTCCTCGGGGGTGAATGCCTGTTCTGTGGCCAGGGCCGCGCTGTTCAGTGCTCGCAGCAGCCGCTCCGATCGCTTGCGCTCCGTGACATCCTGAAAAACCACCATCGCTTGCCGCTCGCCGGAGATTGTGAGAGGGGTAGTATAGAGGAGCAGCGTTCTTCTTTCCTCTCTTTCCTGCCGAAGAAAGGTCATGTCGGCCACGACCCCGTGGTGGCCCTCACCGCTCTCGATGGTATCCAGCACCGTTTTGCGCACCACGCAGTGCTGGCAAACCTGCCCGAAGCTGCAGCCTTGGGGATCGTCGAGGGCGTGGATACAGCGCAGGGCTTCCCCCTCGCGAAGTCCAAGGAGCTCCTCGGCTGGACGCCCGGCAAACTCAGAACCGGTGTGGTTAATCTTCTGGACACGCCTTTCCTGGTCGACGATCATGATGATAAAGGGAGAATTTTCAATGATGGCGCTCAGTTCCGCCTCGCTCTCCCGCAGCGCTGCCCGCTCACGGGCCAACTGGGCGCGATGGAAGACATTTTCCAGCACGGAGGGCA
>CAZANJ010000308.1:0-4393 GCA_964486415.1 uncultured Anaerolineales bacterium | reverse complement strand
ATCAAGCAGTGAGATGGGCAAGCGACCTGTCAGTCTGCTGGCAAAGAGCGGCTTCAGACGGATGGGTCGCGTCACCCATTAGATGGCTTGTGGGACAGTTGTTTGGAAGCAAGCCTCCCCCGCCCCAAGGCGGGGAGCGCAGATCGGAGAACGGTCGGCTGCAACCGCTTGTTGGGCAGCTTCCGACAAATGACGAACATTAGAGTTCGGCACGGTTGCTTGAAAGGATTGCTATGACCGATGCTATTGCTTTACACATTTGAGTTCAATCAACAATCGATGCAGATACGCTACTACTAATGCAAACAGTGGTTGGATTATTTCATGATCCTCTTCCAAGATATTTCCGTGCACGATTTTGTTCCTGCTTGAAAAGACTTCCACTGTTGTTGACATCATTGAGGAGATAGTTCCCTCTTTGACTAATTTCTCTGCTTTCGGCTTCATTCCACGAAGGCCAGATGCTGGTATTCCAAGGGTTTGAAGGGCCGAGTCTAGAGTGCCTTCAATGAGAGGATAAACGATACGTAAGCCATCTAATTGACTGCCGCTCCTGTACAAGTCTATCGCCTTTTTGATTGATTTCTTCTGGTCATCAAGTAGTATCGTTGATTGTCCAACGGTGCGCATAAGTCCGTCAAAATCGGAGTCTGTCTTGTAACTGAAGCCTGTTGTCTCTGATTCCAACAAGAGCAGAATAACGTCTTGAAGCTCTCCCAAGTTCTGATGGATATAGGACAGCACTTGATAGCCGAAGTCGGATACTTCAACCTCTCTTCCACCACCATAGAAACCTTTAACAATACCGAACATTCGTAAAGAGTAGGGGCGTATGAGCTTGTGATTCAGAGCAGTGTCATTTTCCCTAGAATCTAGAAGATGCGTTAGTGCCTCCAAAGAGATGAAGGAACTCTCGTGAAGTTCAAGAGTCATGACGATTTCAAGGGCACATAAGAAGGCAATTGCCTCAAAAGGAGGTAGCCCTACAAAGTAGTTTCCAAGATTGGAAACAGTCCAGTTTCTGCCTTTGGGATTAGGGAAGATCAACTGGCGCTCTTGCGAAAAATCAACAAGGAACAAATCTTCTGGCCTATACCAAGGCTGAAAACAGTTGGCTATTTCCGCAACTAGACATTCCTGAACACTCGATGCCGATGAGGTGGTATTATATGAATGGTACCTGGGGTGCTGGAATTGCAGATCAATAGCCCTAGATATGTACTCGAAATGCTTTTCTTCTGCTATGGCAAGTTCCTGTAGCTTGACAACGCAGTACCTGATGCGTACAGCGAAAATGTCTCTACTGAGCAAATCATTGACAAAATACTGTAACTGGTGCAAGCTGGCCTCATCGTGTTGCTGCAACTTCTGAAAGGCATACGACTTTATCTGCTTCAGAAGCCGATGATTCAGATTGACAAAGAATATCGGGTTTCCACCAGTTCTTTCAACATCGTGCAAGAGATCATTGATCTTTTGAATGAATAACAGTGCCTTCATAGACTCTATACCCCCAGTTATCCCTGATGTTGGTTGCCTTAGAGTGCCTCCATCACGGTAGGACAGCCAGTTACCCGACAGCCCCCATACAGAAGCAAATTCCACCTAGCTCACCAGCGCGGAAACTTCTCTACCGGATTAAAAACGACTACCTGCAACTCCTGATCTGGATTCTTGGTAAAATACGCCTTGATATATGGGGTGGGATTTTCTAGTAAGCCAGACCTCTGTCAGCTTCGCTTTCATCAATCACGACCGTCCACAACTGGTTAGCAGACGCCAGCTTTCGGGACGCGCCGAAACATAGTTGCGAGACCCATAAATGATTTTAGCTCCTTGCGGTGCGTCATTTGATTTTGTCCTCGGATGGCGGCGGCTTTTCGTAGGTAAACAGGAGCAGCCACTCCTCGCCGTCATCCATAGGGACGCGAACCCGCTTCTGATTCAGGATGTGGCAGTAGCGCTCGTAGGCCGCTTGCATTCGCCGGTCGGAGAAGCGCTGAGCCACTGTGACCAAGATTTTCTCGCCGCGATGATGCCGCTGCGCTTAAGGATGACGACCCGGTTGATTGATCAGCCGCTCCAATATTGTCTCCCGTTCCAGGTTGGCGACCTTGATTTCGTAGAGAGTCTCCACATCGGTGCAGAGTGGTTCGCCCTCGCGTCCTTTGGCCGTGGATCGCTTGTCCAACCGCTTTCGCTCGGCGGCCTGATGCTCGGCCTCCTCCCGCAGCACCGGCTTGAGGGCCAACTCGATGAACTCATCCACCAACGTTTTGTAGGCGGTGAAGACATCCAGCTTGGCCTGGGTCAGAATGGCCTCACGGGTGAGGTCCAACTCGTATTCGGGTTTCTGCTCGGGAGCTGGGCCTTCTCCCTTGCCCCACGCGATCCAGGCCGCCAGATTCTTGAGCTTGGCTGCGGCCCGTTCCATCTGCCCCTTCAACCGCTTCTCCAGACTGCGCAGATCTTGCACGCTCAACAGAAGGTCGTTGCGTGGCTGAGAGTCGTCATCGGCGGTCAGGTGCTCCAGCTCTTCTTGCACCTGTTCCAGCTTGGCCTGTGCATTGTGCATACGGGTGGTCGTGCTCTTGCGTTGGGCCCTCAATTTCTTGAGCGCCTCCTCGTCGCTGGGGCAAGCGCGTTCATCGGACCGCTCGATGGCCTCGCCGCCGCCAAAGTTGGGGAATTGGAGCCACCGGTGGAGGAACTTGAACTCGATCTCCACTTGTTGGCGGTGACGCAATTCGTCACACACCGCCTCGGTCCCCAGCGCCTCCTGCTCCACTTCCATGCCAGGCGGGCGATCTTGCGGTTCTCTGGGTCCCCGTCCCAATCCACCACGGCTCGCACCGGATCGGGCAGGTCGTAGATCTCCAACTCAGTCTCCAGCCGACAGCCGACGATATCTTCCCGCACCTCGCCGGTGTCCGAGTCCACGGTGCGTACCTTGACCTCTTCCCACCTCGTGTCTTCCTCATCTACGTTCTCCTCAAGCTCCGCCAGGGCCTCAAGCACCGTCTTCACCGCCTTGCCCCAGCAGAGCAGTCCCAGTCCTTCTTGTTGGCAATAGGCCAAAACGGGTTTCACGCTCCAGGCAACCGAAGGTTGCACGCGGTCGGCGGTGACGCGTGTCAGACGGTAGAGCGCCCCGGCCCGATCCAACCCCCCGTCGATGATGTCCCGCACTTGCTTCAGCACGTGGAGCGAGGTGACGTCCGAGGGGCTCAGCGGACAGGTCACGAGGTGCTCAGTCTCCACGTCCTGGGCCAGGTTGCGCCGAAATGCCTTAACCGACCAATGCTTCGTCCCGTGCCAGGCGCGGACGATTCGTTCTTTGCGGTAGACGCCATTGACGTAACAATCGAGCCAGATAGCCTTCGCCTCGACCAATCTTCGCCGCACTCGTTGGGCCACCGATTCCTCTTGATAGTCGCGCAGGCGGGTGATGGTCTCTTCCTCCCCGTCGCTGCGCTGGATGGTGGTCGTTTCCTTGGCTTTCTCCGCCACGTCGGTCACCCACTGGCGCAGAAAGCTGGCCGAGACGCCCAGCGTCCTACCTCCCAGCAATCCGCGCAACTCTTCCCAGGCCTGGTATTTGGCCTGGCTGACGCGAGCGCCGCCGCTGACTGCCAGGTAGGTCAACAGGTTGTGCCAGGCTCGCTTGGCCGAGACGATCCCCTTCCGCGCGTTGAGCAGTGCATGGGCCGCTTGGTAAGCGCCGTTGTTCGCCAGATGCAACGTGAGCAGCGAAAGAGTAGCCCGCCCGCTGATTTGCTGCTCCCAATCTTTATCTGGCAGGACTGGTACTTCCTCCAACGGCTTCCCTTCGACGCCAGCCCAGTAGGCTGCTTGTCGCACTGCTTCCAGGTAGATCTGTACATCCTGGCGAGCGCCGGCTTCCTCAGCAGCTCTGAGACCTTGCCATACCAACGACCGATCGAAGGTGCGGTCATCAAGGATGCCTGCCAGCTGTTCTTCAAGGCGGCGGCCGTTGTTCGGTTCGCCAGTCAACAGGTTTCGTACCCACTGAAGGGCGATCTCACCCCGGTATACTTCGGCCCGATAAGCGGTTTGCTGTCCTGCATTGAATTGTCGTCGATCCACCAGGCAAATGCTGTCCAGCCCTTCTTCGTAGGCTACCAGGTCGCGCCGCACGGTGCGCAGGCTGAGACCCAACAGGCAGGCTGCCTCTTCTGGAGACAACAATTCTTGGCGGAGCAATTGATGCACCAGCCAACGCAATCCAGTCTGATCCGCAGCGGGGACCTCGAACACTACCACGTCTTGGACCACCAACCGGAGGGCATCCTGATCCTGAACGAGATGGATCGATCGCTTTCCTATCTTTTGGATATCGACGTTTCCAGAATGTTGAGCGCCCGTCGTTCCA
>CAZANJ010000307.1:2665-4400 GCA_964486415.1 uncultured Anaerolineales bacterium | reverse complement strand
CCCTGGCGCAATCCTACTTGACAGAGGCGGGTTATCCCGGAGGGGCTGGCTTCCCCGGCCTTGAGATCTGGGCGCCCACCGGACACGAAAGCATCATCGACGCGGTGACCAGTCAATGGCAGAACAACCTGGTTATCACCGTCACCACGGTCTACACCGACTTCAACTCTTACTACTTTAGTCTCCTTCCAGACTGCCACGACGATCCCGGCACGTGCTCGTATCATAGCTACCGGAGTGGATGGCTATTGGACTATGCGGACGCGCACAATGTCCTGAACGACGTGTTCCATCCCGATTCCGGCTTTCAGCACACCGGCTGGGACAACGAGCGCTACCGCCAGTTGATAGGTATGGCGCTGACGGAGACGAACCAGCTCTCGCGCACGGCCTACTTCCAGGAGGCGGATCGGATCCTGGTAGGGGATGAGGCGGCGGTGGTCCCGATCTTATTCTACAACAAGACCGCCCTGATCAAGCCCTATGTCACGCCCAAATATCCAAGCTGGGGAGAGCCGCGCTTCGCGGAATGGGAGATCGCCGGATTATACGGCCTGGAGCTGAAGCCGACCGCGGCGGCGCGAGCGGGCGATCCGGGGAAGGCGGTGGCCCACACGCTCCGGGTGACCAACACCGGCTACACCACCGACACCTTCGATGTGACCAAGGGCAACCGCTGGACCACATCCGCGCCGAGGAGCATCGGGCCGCTGGCGGCCGGGGAGAGCGCCAAGCTGGGCGTGATAGTCAACGTGCCGGCCGACGCGCTCAGCGGTGCCACAGACGTGGCGAGCATCACGGTGACCTCGCGCGGCAGTATGACCCAAACAGCCAGCGCCACGCTGACCACCACGGCCAACACAGTCTACGGATTGCAGATCGCCTTCGACGCGACCTCAAAAGCGGGCGATCCGGGCACCACGGTGATCTACACGCTGCGCGTGACCAACACGGGCAACATCGCCGACAGCTTCGGCGTGGGAGTCGCGGGCTACGCATGGTCGACCAGCGCGACCCCGACGACGGTCGGGCCGCTGTCACCCGGCGAGAGCGGCAGCGCCGAGGTGAGAGTGACGATTCCTTCTGGCGCGAGCAAGGACGCCAAGGACACGGTGGAAGTCGAGGTAACCTCGCAAGGAGCTGCTACTGATTTATCCCAAGCCAGCGGCGTGCTGGTCACGCGGGCCGGGCCGGTCTACGGACTGCTGCTCGCGCCCGCCACCGCCGCCGACGTGGGCCTCGCGGGAGAAACGGTCACCTACACGCTGCGCGTGACCAACACGGGCAACACCGGCGATACCTTCAGCGTCACCGTCAGCAGCATATGGACGACCACCGCTCCGGCGACGGTCGGGCCGCTGGCGGCCGATGCCGGCGCCAACGTCGTAGTGGCGGTAGAGGTTCCGTCCGACGCGGAGCCTGAGACCACCGACAGGGCGAACGTCACGGTGAGCTCCCAGGGTGACACTGCCGAATCGTCCAGCGCCATCCTGGTCACCACCGCCGGCCGCGCCCATCCCCACGAGCCGAACGATATACCAGATGACGCCACCCCCATCGTGGCCGGTCCGGTCTACACCTCCACCATCTACCACGGGCTGGACCTGGACTGGTACAAGGTGACGATCAGCGAGCCGGTGAGCATCACCGTCACGCTCAGCCAGTTGCCGGCCGACTACGACATGGTGCTCTTCCACCCCGCCATCACTCCCACCGCCGGGGCCGAGGATATGGG
>CAZANJ010000307.1:0-2565 GCA_964486415.1 uncultured Anaerolineales bacterium | reverse complement strand
AACGGAGCCTACAGCACCGATCCCTACCACCTGCAGGTGGTCACCGATACCCTGGGCGACATCTCCACCTGTTACACCAGCCTTTCCCATTCTCCAGGCCCGGCTATGAACGTCTACACCGGCACCAACGTCGGCAACGCGCCAGCGAGCCTGTTCCTGCTGAACAAGCAGCGGTTGGACGCGGCCTACGGTATCACCGATACGGCGGCGCTGGTGAGCAAGCTGGAGGAGCTGGCCGACGAGCCCAACGTCAACGGGCTGATCGTGCCGGTGGAGAACAGTCAGACGGTCAGCGATACCTACGCCGGCTGGGACACGGGCTTCGCTTGCGATCCAGAGGCGGCCAATCAAGTGGCACAGGCGGTCAAGAACACGGCGACGGAATACCTGGACGCCTATCCCTCCATCGAGCACATCGTCATCGTCGGCGACGATCTGATGATGCCCTTCCGCCGCGTGCCCGACGACGCCGAGATCGCCAACGAGGCGGCCTACGCGCTCTGGTCGGGGTTGCAGTACGATAACCCCACCCGCGCCGCCCTGGAGCAAGGCTACGTCCTGAGCGACGACTTCTACGCCGACCGCACGTCGCTACTCTGGCGCGGGCGGGAGCTCTACGTGCCAGATCTCTCCATCGGGCGGCTGGTGGAGACGCCAGCGGAGATGATGGCCGTCATCGACACCTTCATTGAGCGCGGCGGTCTGCTGGCTCCAGACACGGCGCTCTCAAGCGGCTACGACTTCCTGATCGACAGCGCCGAGGCGATCAGCGAGACGCTGGGCGAGGCTGGCCTGACGCTATCGACCTTGATCAACGATGAGTGGGACAAGGCCGATCTGCAAGCGCACTGGCTGGACACGCGGCAGGATCTGGCCTCCATCAACGCCCACTTCGATCACCAGAACGCCATCCCCGCCTCTGGCAACGCTACCCTCACCGCTGGCGACGTGCTGAACGCCACCGCAACTCTCAGCGGCACGCTGAACTTCTCGATGGGCTGCCACGGCGGCTACAGCGTCCACGATGAGCACGCCCAAGAGAGCCGCGGACTTGACTTCGCGCAGGCGCTGGCGCAACGCGGCGGCTGGTGGCTGGGCAACACCGGCTTCGGCTACGGGATGGACGACTCCATCGCCTTCACCGAACGGGTGATGCACGTCTTCGCCCAGGAGCTGACCGATGAGCCGGGCATCTCGGTGGGAGAGGCGTTACAACAGGCCAAGCAACGCTACCTGGGCAGCACGCCCGGCGGTGGCTTCGGCACCTACGACGAGAAGGCCCTCATCGAGGCCACGCTCTACGGGCTGCCGATGTACCGCCTCAGCGTAGCCGCCAACGTCCAGCAGGAAACGGCCCCCACTTCACTGGCGGCGATGGCGAGCCAGCAAGGCCCAGCCAACACGCAGGCGGTGGGGCTGATCGCGAAACCGATCACCGTCACGCCCAGCTTCGAGCTGGTGACCGCCACGTTCGAGGGGGGCACGGTGGGGAATTACTACGAGACGGAGAATGGAACGCAGGCCAGCCCCGGCCGGCCGGTGCAACCGCGCACCAGCGTGGAGCTGCCGACCTTCAGTGGGATGGAGCCGCACGACGCGCTGTTCCTCGGCGGGCGCACTCGGAGCATAGATGATTTCAATCCCCTCATCTCCCG
This sequence comes from uncultured Anaerolineales bacterium, assembly GCA_964486415.1. Taxonomy (GTDB): domain Bacteria; phylum Chloroflexota; class Anaerolineae; order B4-G1; family B4-G1; genus CAZANJ01. The sequence goes on along the minus strand of CAZANJ010000307.1, from coordinate 910 downwards.
CCCGGTGACCGACACAGCGCTGCGCGAGCCGGACTTCGACTACGATGGCTGGTATCCAGTGAAGACCTTCGCCGTGAACTATCTGAGCGATCCGCCGAGGCTAGTGGTGATACCGGCCCGATACAGCGGCGACGAGGAGAGCGGCACGGAGAAGCTGTTCGAGCAGACGAAGTTCGAGGTCTACTACGCGGCCGAGGGAGAGGATGACTTCACCGCCCCCTCCATCTGGGAGACGAAGAGCGAGGTCGAAGAGGGCAGCGCTCAGTTCCAGGTGCTGGCCCAGGACGATACAGGCGTGAGGCGGGTAGTGGTGACCTATAGCACGGACGGCGATCAATGGCAGAGCATCGACCTGGTATACAGCAGCGAGAGCGGGTACTGGGAAGGGACGTACCCCCTCGACGGCGGAGCGCTGATCTACTTCGTGCAGGTGGTGGACAAGGCCGGGAACGTGAGTATGAGCGCCAACAAGGGGCTGCTCTTCGCGCCACCGGTGTATAGCATCTACTTGCCGCTCGTGGGACAGAATTATTCGCCTTGGATGAAAAATGCTGTCTACTTACCCCTTGTGAGCAAAGACTGATAAACTCGACCCACCGACAGATTGGCAAGTGAGTGCCCTGCAACGGGCTTCTCCACTTGCCAATCTGCCCCCCTTTCATTACCACCTCAACATACAACTCACCCTTCACCAGCAGCAACTCCAAAAAGTTTGGCAAAACAAACTGCGTAGAGTATAATCGAAAAGGCAGGTGCATCTTGCCGCCACCCAATCGGGGCGAACGGCCATGCTAGCGGAGGTAGCTATGCCGGAAAGGGATAACCACGCAAACAATTCGAGCTTAACGGCAGTTCTGCGCCTTCTCCTGCCCTCAAACCTGGAGCGTCAATGCCTCCTCGGTGACGAGAT
>CAZANJ010000306.1:0-4404 GCA_964486415.1 uncultured Anaerolineales bacterium | reverse complement strand
CACCCACTGCCACCACCGGCACGTCAACCGCCTGGCATATGTCGTGGACGCAGCGGACGGCGATGGGGCGGATGGCCGGGCCGCTCACGCCGCCGGTGCCGTGGGCCAGCAATGGCTGAGCCGTCTCGACGTCGAGGATCAGCCCCGGCCCCAGGCTGTTGATGGCCGTGATGCCATCGGCGCCGGCCTCCACCACAGCCTCGGCGATCTCGACGATATTGGTCACGTTGGGTGAGAGCTTCACCAGCACCGGGATGTCGGTGTTCTGTTTCACGCGCCGCGTGACCTGGGCGGAGACGTAAGGATCGGCGGCGAACATCTGCTGGTAACGGTTATCCAGGTTGGGGCAGGAGACGTTGACCTCGATCAGGTCGGGCTCGGCCTCGGAGATGAAGCGTGCGGTGTTGCCGAAGTCGTAGATGGTGTCGGCGAAGATGCTGGCGATTGCGGGCACATCCAGCGGGGCCAATTGCTCCTTGGCCGTTTGAATTTCCTGGATCATCATCTCCACGCCGGGGTTGGAGAGCCCCACGGCGTTGATCAATCCCTGTTCCCATTGGAGGATGGTCGGGTTGGGGTAGCCGGCGCGGGGCTTGAGACTGCACGATTTGGTGGTGACTGCGCCTGCGCCGGCGCGGGCTACACGGGCCAGAACGGCGTGGCTCAGGCCCAGGATGCCTGAAGCCAGCACTGTGGGATTAGGGAGATGTACGCCGCAGAGAGTGGTGGAAATGTCTATCATCTCTTAGCTTTGATCTTCGCGCCGCCGTGGAACAGGCGGTGCTGGAATCTTCAGGCCGGTGCGAATCAGGATGTGGATTGTAGATATTGGAGCACCTGAGTATGTTGTTCAAGCGTGATGCGCTTCTCATCACGCAGCACATCCAACATCTGGCTGAGTTTGAGCACAGCGTGTAGATTATAGCCGCGCTCGGCCAGGTCAGCCGCGCCCCCTTGCTCCCGGTCGATCAGGACCAGCACATCGCGCACTATAAGGCCCGTCTCCTCCAGCGGCGCGATGGCCTCCAGCTTACTGTGCCCGCGCGTGATTAGATCATCCACCAGAAGCACCGTCTCGCCCGCTTCCAGCGTCCCCTCGATGGCGCGGCGGGTGCCATGCTCCTTGACCTCGCGCCGAGGGTAAATCAGAGGACGCTTCATCTCCAGCGCCATCGCCACCCCGATGGGCAGCCCGGCGTAGGGAATGGCGGCGATGCGGTTGAACTCAAGTTCGGAAGCGAGGCCCGACATTGCTTGCGCCGCTTTTCTCAACAACGGTGGATGGCTGATCAACAATCGCAGGTCGATGTAGATGGGGGAAATGAGGCCGGATTTCAGCTCGAACGAGCCGAACTTGACACATCCGGCGTCGAAGAGATGTGTCGGCAGGTCGGTTGATTGGGAAACTGATATGTTGGTCATTGTCGCTCCGTGTTGATCCGGTCGAGAAGTGCGCTAGCGGCTTCGCGGGCCGCCTCGGCGAAGTCGGGGCCGGGGGAGGCGTAGATAATGCCGCGCGATGAGTTGATCACCGGGCCGACGCCTTCGGTGGTGGGGCCGTGGGTGACGGCCACTGGCAAGTTGCCACCCTGTGCGCCGATGCCTGGAATGAGAAAGGGCTGCTTGGGGGCGAGCGTGCGAAGGCGTGTCAGTTCTTCCGGATAAGTCGCCCCTACCACCAGGCCGCAGGTACCGGGAAGTTCTTCATCCCACCCGGCTGCCAGTTCGGTAACCTTTTCGTATAGCGGTCTCTCGCCGGTGACGAGGTCCTGCAAATCCGGGGCGGAGGGGTTGGAAGTGCGGGCGAGGAGGAAGATCCCGTATGCCTCATCTTCGAGGAAGGGGCGCAGGGCGTCGATGCCCAGGTATGGATTGGCGGTGACGGCGTCTGCACCCAGGGTCTCGAAGGCGGCGCGGGCGTAAGCAGCGGCGGTGTGTCCCACGTCGTTGAATTTACCATCGAGGATAATGGGCAGATGCTGCGGGATTTCGTCGATGAGCGCCTGGAGCGCTGCGATGCCGATCGCTCCTTCCGCGAGCCAGAATCCCAGGTTGGGTTTGTAGGCGCAGACCAGGTCGGCGGTAGCCTCGACGATGGCACGACCGAAAGTGAGCAGAGGGTTATCTGCTTCCTTCACGGCTTCGGGTAGTCGTCCCATCACCGGGTCGAGGCCCACGCAGAGCCATGATTTGTTCCTCTGTTGAGCCGTGGTCAGTTTGTTCTTGAAGGTCATTTTGGTTTAATGGATCGTTATTTCGGGTAGAAGCCAATGCCGACGGTGCCCGGTCCAACATGGGTACCGATGACGGGGCTGACGGTGGAACGGTGGACGGTGGAGATGTTGAACTTACTTTTAACTTGTTCGGCGACTGCATCCCCTTCTTCTAGAGTGTTGACGTCGATGACGGCCACTTCTGCCATGGGCCTTCCATCCAGTCTCTCCGCGGCGATGTCCAGCATTTGTGTGACGGCCTTACGCTTGGTTCGCACCTGACACAGCGCCTCGACGAAGCCCCCTTCCAGATGTAGCAGTGGCTTGATGTTCAGGGCGGCGCCCAGGAAACGTTTAGCTCCTCCGATGCGCCCGCCGCGATGTAGGTACTCCAGGGTGTCCACGGCGAACAGCACGTTCATTTTATCCCGTACCTTTCTGGTGGTCGCGACGACCTCTTCCAGTGAGCCCCCGGCAGCGGCGGTGCGCGCTGCTGCCAGCGCGATGAAGCCCAGGCCCATTGAGGTAGACAGGGAATCTATGATGGTTGCGTTGAGTTCCGGCAGTTGGGCCTTGGCCGCTTGAGCGGAAGCGACAGTGCCGCTGATGTTGCTGGAAATATGCACTCCCACGATAGTATCCGTCTCTGCCTCGGCGGCGACTCGGCGAAAGAACTCCGCGAACTCCCCGGCGGAGGGCTGGGATGTGGTAGGGAATACCTCTTTCTCCCTCTGCAAACGTTGGTAGAAAGCCTGGGGAGAGATGTCCACGCCGTCCCGGTAGCGATCTTCGCCCCAGATGAGCCAGAGGGGAATCACCGGAATGTTAAGCTCCCCTAAAGCTTCTTCGGGGATGTAGGCCGTGCTGTCTGTTACCACTGCGATCTTATGCTTGCTCATAGTTATCTCCCTTTGTATGATGCTCTAGTGAGTACTAATAGGTAGAACACATTGCGTGGAGAATGGTTGCGCAGGGAAAAACAGCACAGCCTTTTAGGGTGTTTCGATCATCACAACGTAAGCCGGTTTCCGTACCTACCGGTCTAATTCAAGGGTAAAATGGCGTTAATTCCAATCGCAACCAGGCCTGCGACTACAGTGCGCATTCCGTAGCCGATAAGGCTGCGGCGGGAGATATGGCCCAGAAACATCCCCAACCCAAACAGGCTGAGAAGGCTAATGATCAAAGAGAGCGCATAACTGATCAAGATATTGCCGAAAATGGGCGTGATGAAGAAGGGGATGAGTACAATCATTGAGGATACCAAAGGGGATAGGCCGTCCACCAGCGATACCACCACCACAGCCACTCGCGCGGCGCGACCGATCTTCGTGTTGCTCAGATCGGTGAGCGAGATGCTCTCCAGTTCGGCCAACTCACGTCCTCGCTCCGCCGATTCGGCCAAGTATGCTCCCCAGAGGCCGGAGACCCCGATGGAGATGGAGGTGGCAATGCCGATGCGGATCACGATAGCGGGATTGCGGACATCGCCGAGGTAGTTGCCCATCAGCACGCCGATCATTGTCAGGACACCGTCGAAGGAGTTATTCGCCAGAGCACGACGGGCGATTTTCCAGAAACCGGCGATGCGTTCATATTCACGCACCATGTCGATGCGTTGATTTAGATGATGACTGATAGGTTTATCCATTTGTCCCTTGATTAGTCTTGTGGCGTGACAACATCTTCGATGAGTACTTTGCCAGCTGCCACTTCATCGATGGAGTGGATGGCGCCACCATTTTCCTCGATCAGGCCGATGATCTTCTCGTGATTAAGATCGTGTCCCTCGATGGTAATCTTGGCATTCTCGACCCGCCGGTCGATCTCGTAGATGGAGATGTTGACACCATCCACGCCCTCCAGGTCGGCCAATATTTGCACCAGGTGCACGATGCTGGGTTCCAGCGGCTTCAATACGTCTAGTACGAGCCTTCGCAAATTTCCCATATTTTATTCTCATTCCTCCTGTTGTATGAGTGAGCGGGCAAAGACCAAATAACCGGTGTGTGGCGTTAGGCGGTCTCTGGGGCGCAGGCGTTCGGGTATTGGTTTGTAAGGGCGCAGTAATATCTCCTCTACTTCGATCATACCGAAGCCTGTTTCCTTTAACGCGCTTAGCATGTGGATAACTTGAGTGGCAGTGGGTAAGATGCAACCGAAGAAGCCGCCGTTGATCATGGCTGCTTTT
>CAZANJ010000305.1:2953-4424 GCA_964486415.1 uncultured Anaerolineales bacterium | reverse complement strand
GAGATAGCCCACCAACTGCGCGCCTTGCTGCCCCGCTTGGCCGCCCGTTCGGTGGGCAAAGGGCGTGGCTTCTGGGAATACAACCTGGCCAACCTGGAGCGTGCCCGCGAGACGCTGCTGGGCAACTTCGCCGATACCTTGCTCCAGTTCCTGTCCGCCCCCCAGGCCAAAACTGAGCGATATGAGGCGCGAGCAACTTGACGGCCTCTTCTTCGCCCAGTTGGAGAGCGCCTACGGCTTCTCCGCCTCGCCGGAAGACGATGCTGAGACCATCGCCCGGCGGCTGACCGCGCAGCTTATCCTGACCTACGTCTATCGAAAGATGGACATCTTCCTCCAGGAACACGGCCACGAGATCGTTGACTTCCCCTACATCGAGCGCATGGCCGATCCAGTCTATCGCCCCCGCTGTGCGACTTTAGTGATGCGCTGACAAAACAGCGTGCAGTACGTCGCGGCCTACGTCCAGCTGGCCGAGATGATCCAATCCCACTACGACCTGACGCGGTGGATAATGCGCTTGCCCAAGGACCTCTACTTGACCGTCCCCGCTTCGTTCCCCAACGTGCAGGAAGCTCAATGGGAGGCGGCTCAGACCGCCCTGGCGGGCCTGGTTGGGACACCACAGCGGCCCGATCGGCGCCCGGGTCGGCGACCTATGGGCGCGAGAGGGCGACGATCCCGGATGGGCGATTCTCGATCTGGCCCGCGACATTCTGGTCGCTATCAACATATTGCGGGGCGATCTGGACCGGTGGGTGTGTACCGGCGACGCCCTGCGCGACTACGCCAGAGGCAGCCATTGCGTCGACCAGGACTATCGGCGGCTGCGGGCCATGCTGAGCGATTCTATTCACGCCCACGACCGGCTGCGCGATCGCTGCGTCCGCTCCTACCGCGACGTGCTCCGCCGGATGAACGATCGCTTCACCATGCTGCTGGAGACGGAAGGGCATTGGCCTCCGAGAGATAATCCGTTGCCCCCGCAAGATCACTTCTGGGCCGAGGTGGCGGGGGAGCGAGAGTCGAATCAGCGAGTGGCGGTGATGTTCATCGACGCCCTGCGCTACGAGCTGGCCCAGGAGCTTTTTCAGCAACTCGACCGGGAGGCGGCCGGTGACCGTCGGGCGCTCACTGCTCGCCTGGCAGCCATTCCCACCGTGACGCCGATCGGGATGACGGCCCTGCTGCCCGGCGGGGATCGACGGGAGGTGGACCACGACGGCGAATGGCGCATCTTCATCGCTGATAGCCGCAACCTGAAGGACAAAAGCGCCCGTAAGGACTGGCTTGAGCGTCAGCTCGGCGACGTGCAGTTCTACAACCTGAGCGATCTGCTGGACACGCCAGCCGACCGCATCCCAGAAGCGTCCGTCACCGTCGTCTTCGACACCACGTTGGACGCCGTGGGCGAGACAGCCAGCACCATCGCCTGGAACACCTTCGGCCCCCTGCTCCAGGCGGTGAAGAA
>CAZANJ010000305.1:0-2853 GCA_964486415.1 uncultured Anaerolineales bacterium | reverse complement strand
CGGGAAGCGAGGGCCTGGAAGCCTGGTTCCCGCGCGGCGTCGGGTGCTTTCGCACGCCAGGGCCGTACAATTACGTCCACGGCGGGCTCTCGTTGCAGGAGTTGGTCGTGCCGCACCTGAAGATCGAGCAACAGGTCACGGGCAGGCCGGTGAGTGTGGCTGCCGATTTCCCCGCCGTGATCCGCAACGCTCAGCCCGACGTGCGCCTGCACGCGGTGGAGCCGGGGATGTTCGATCAGCCGCGGCAGGTAGCCGTCGCGCTGGAGAAGGAGGGCGAGCCGGTCGTGCCGCCCTTCAGCCAGGTCGTCGGGCCGGCCGGGCCGGTCAAGGCACACATCTTCCTTCCGAGGGGCTGTGGGCTGGAGCCGGGCGACCGGGTGCGTTGGGTGCTGCGCGACGCCATCACCGAGGAAGTATTGGACGAGCGAGAGGCCGTCAGTCAGGTCGATCTCTGGTAAAGCACAAAGGAGCAGTCGATGCAAGACAACCCCGTGTTCGATGAATTGGATCAGAGGCTGAACGATGCCTTGCCGGGGCGCGTCGTTCGCAAGGATCTGCTGCAACAGATGAAATCGGGCTTCAACGTGCCTGTCTACGTCCTGGAGTATCTGCTGGGCCAATACTGCTCATCGACAGACCCGGAGGTGGTGGAGAGAGGGCTGGAATACGTTCGGCAGACGCTCAGCCACAACTACGTCCGGGCCGACGAGAGCGAGAAGATCAAGGCCATCACCCGCCAGAAGGGCCAGCACCGCGTCATCGACAAGGTCAAGGTCTGGCTCGATACCCAGACCAATCGCTTCTGGGCCGAGCTGGTCAATATGGGGGTGGGCGACGCCGTCATCGAGGACCACATCGTCCACCAATATGACAAACTGCTCCTGGGCGGCATCTGGGCGCTGATGGAACTACGCTATGATCCTGATTTCAAGGCCGCCGGCGCCACGCGCCCTTTCATCATCGAGCGTCTCAAGCCCATCCAGCAGCCGAGCACCGAGTTGGACGAGTACATCGCCGCCCGGGCCGCCTTCACGCGCGATGAATGGCTGGACGTCCTGCTGCGCACGACGGGCCTGGAGCCGACCCATCCCGACTTCACTGAGCGCAAGAAGCTGCTCCACCTGATGCGGCTGGTGCCGATGGTGGAGTCCAACTACAACCTGATCGAGCTCGGTCCGCGCGGCACCGGCAAGAGCTACGTCTACCGGGAGCTCTCGCCCTTCGCCATCCTCATCTCCGGCGGGAAGACCACTGTGGCGCGGCTCTTCATCCATCTGGGGACGGGCCGCATCGGGCTGGTGGGGCTGTGGGACGTGGTGGCCTTCGACGAGGTGGCCGGTGTACGCTTCCGGGACGCTCATGGGATTCAGATACTGAAGGACTACATGGAGTCGGGCAGCTTCGCCCGTGGCAAGGAGGAGGTGCCGGCCAATGCCTCCATCGTCTTCAACGGCAACATCGACGGCGACATCGGGCGGCTGGTCAAGACCTCACACCTGCTCCAGCCGCTCTCGGACCAGATGCTGGATATGGCCCTCATCGACCGGCTCCACTTCTACCTGCCCGGCTGGGAGGTGGAGAAGATGCGGCCGGAGTATCTGACCGAACATTACGGCATGGTGGTGGACTACGCCACCGAGGTCTGGCGCGGCTTGCGCAAGACGAGCTATGCCGACGTGATCGACCGTTACTACAACCTGGGCAGTCACCTCAATCAGCGGGATGTGCGAGCGGTGCGCAAGACGGTGTCTGGGTTGATCAAGCTCCTCCACCCGGATGGTGATTTCAGCAAGTACGAGCTCCGCGAGTACCTGGAGTTGGCGTTGGAGGGGCGACGGCGCATCAAGGAGCAGTTGCGCCGCATGGGCGGGCTGGAGTATTGGGCCGTTAACTTCTCCTACATCGACCTGGAGAGCCATCAGGAGACTTTCGTCGCCGTGCCGGAGCAGGGCGGCGGCGGGTTGATCACCCCCGGCATGCTGGAACCCGGCGTCACCTTCACGGTGGGCACAGATCAGGAGGATGGACGATTGGTCATCTTCCGCCTTGAGGCCCAGACGATCAAGGGCAACGGCAAGCTGCGCCTCACCGGTGCGCCCTCCCGCACCGCCCGCGATGGGATGAGGACGGCTCACACTTACCTGCGGACCAACGCCTCGCGCCTTGGTCTGAGCAAATCACCGGGCGATTATGACCTGCACGCCCAACTGGTCGACCTGATGGGCGCGAAAAAGGGCAGCGAAGTGGGCATTGCCTTTTTCGTGGCGATGGTAGGCGCGCTGCTGGGCAAGCCGGTTCAGGAATCGCTCGTCATTCTGGGCGAGATGAGTCTACACGGCGGCCTGCAGCCGATGAGCTCCCTGACCGAGCGGCTTCAGTTGGCGATGGATAACGGGGCCAAGCGGGTGCTGCTGCCTATTGAGAACAAGAGGGACCTGGTGGACGTGCCCGGCGATGTGCTGGGCAAGTTGCAGATCATCTTCTACGCCGATCCGGCCAACGCGGCGTTTCGTGCGATGGGGTTGGAGTAGGCGAACCAAGGGATCACCGCTGAAGTAGATGAGCTAACTATTGCGTTAGCTTCGGACACTCAAACGGCGAGCAACATCAAAGATCCGATATCGGGTCACGTAAATCAAAACTAACACCAGAGGGAATGAAATGAGTTTCGAGAAACCAGCCAAGGCGATCTCCGAAATCAGAAGCAATAGTTTCGTGCTCCCTGCCATTCAACGGGAATTTGTGTGGGACGCTGAGCAGATTGAGCGTCTCTTCGACTCGCTAATTCAGCTGAGACTTAAACGCCCATTGATGGGATAGCGTCATCGGAGGTTCTATGGCTGGGTGAGGAAA
>CAZANJ010000304.1:0-4433 GCA_964486415.1 uncultured Anaerolineales bacterium | reverse complement strand
ATCCGGGTTTTCGAAGCAATTCAAAAATCGGCGGGTATGGAAACCCGCCCTACATCCTCTGGCTATGTAGGGCGGGTTTCCATACCCGCCGCCTTGGGGTTGATGGACTCACCCAACGCAACATAACGCCTCTGGTGGACTCTGGAGGGCCTTAGAACTGCTACGATTTCCCAATCCATCGCGTCCCTTGCCAAGTCATCTATTCTATGCTACAGTAACTGCGACTCTACTCATCGCAAAGGCATCTTGACTATGAACAATTATGAAGACGACATCACCCGCGCTGTGCATCTTCTGCGAGAGGCTCGCTACCCCATCGCGCTGACCGGCGCCGGTGTCAGCACCCGCTCCGGCATCCCCGATTTCCGCTCGCCCGGGACCGGTCTCTGGGAAGAGGCGAATCCAATGGAAGTAGCCTCTATCTACGCCTTCCGCAGCCGCCCCGAAGCATTCTATGCCTGGATACGGCCTCTGGTGGAGGTTCTACTCGACGCCAGACCCAACCCCGGCCATACGGCCCTGGCGGAATTGGAGGCCCAAGGATGCTTGAAGGCCATCATCACCCAGAACATCGACGCCCTGCACCAGGAAGCCGGTTCGCGGGAAGTGCTGGAGTTGCACGGGCACCTGCGCGAAGCTGTCTGCATCGACTGTTACGAGATTATGCCCACCGAGGAACTGCTGGATAAATTTCTCACCACCGGGGAGATACCCCGTTGTCCGGTTTGTAACGGAGTGATGAAACCCAATGCAGTCCTATTTGGCGAGCAGTTGCCCATCAAGGTGGTCAACGCGGCAATGATGCACATCGCGCAGGCCGACCTGATGCTGGTGGCAGGTTCGTCGCTCGAGGTGATGCCAGCCTCACATCTACCACTACGGGTTCACGAACAGAAGGGCCAGATCATCATCGTCAACTTGACTCCAACCTACATCGATAAGATCGCCGAGGTGGTCATCCGCGCCGATGTCGCCGATGTCTTACCTCGGATCGCGCAAGCTTACGCAGGGAGATAGATTATGTCAGACACTTCCCCCCCATTGGCAAGGAGAAGAGAGCGGGAAGATTGGCTGGAACGTGTGATTAAGATCAGCCGCTCGCTCAACTCGACGCTCAGCCTGGCGCCATTGCTGGAACGAATTGTAACCGGGGCGCAGGAGATGACCCAATCGGAGTTTTGCTCCATCTTGCTGATCGATCACAAGAGCGGTCAATTGTACTTCAAAGCAGCCACCAATTTGCTGGGCCTCCGCTCGATCATGGTGCCGATGGACAGCATCGCGGGGTCTGTGGTGCAAAGCGGTGAGCACCTGGTGGTTCCAGATGTGCGCAAGGACCCGCGCTTCTACGATCAGGTGGATGAGAAGACGGATAACATCACGAGGTCCATTTTAGCTATGCCTTTGATCGCCCGAGGGGAGGCAATCGGAGTGCTGGAGGCGATCAACAAGGAAGGCGGAACTAATTTTACCGAAGAGGATGTTGAGTTGCTCTCGCTACTGGGGGATCAAGCAGCCGTGGCGGTGCAGAACGCCATCCTGTTTCAGCAATCCGATCTGATCTCGGAGATTGTGCACGAGATGCGCACGCCGCTATCCTCCATTATCGCTTATACCGAGCTGATGCAGCGCTCTGGAGCCACGTTGGATCAATGCCAACAGTTCGCGGAGATCATCGAGCACGAAGCGGACCGCCTCAGCGACATGGCGAATCGTTTCCTCGACCTGGCGCGGCTGGAGTCGGGACGGGCCTCAATCGCCCAGGAACCGGTGGAGCCTAACACAGTGATCCGCAGAGCGGTTGAAGTGTTGATGGTAAAAGCGAACGAGGAACAAATTAACCTGAAAGTCAATATGCCCGATGCTCTGCCGAAGATTGTGGGAGATGCAGAACGCCTCCATCAAGTGATACTCAACCTGGTGGGCAACGCGATCAAGTACTGCCAGCCCGGCGACGATGTCACGGTTATGGCGAGGAGAAAGGATGGGCTCTTGCAGATCGACGTTGCGGACACCGGGCCGGGCATTCCGGAGGAGATATTGCCGCACATCTTCGAGCGCTTCTATCGCGTGCCCGGCTCGGAGAAAAAGGCCGTAGGAACGGGGCTGGGGCTCACCATCACGCAGCACATCGTCGAGGCGCACGGCGGGGAAATTTCCGTCGCTAGTGAAGAATGTGTGGGGACCACATTCACCTGCAAGCTGCCGATCGGGGAGGCGCCTTCTGCTCCTTGACGCCATCGACCAAGCAGATAAATTCGAGAAACCAGGTCTATGCCGCTGCGCTTAAGCAAGACCTGGTTTCTTTATGTCACTGGAAGCGCGTCTCGCGGAAGGTCTCCGGATGGAGCGCCAGATCGCCGAGGCGAATGGCGTCCACATTTTCCATAGAGGGCAGCGGTGTGTAGAGCGTAATCGTGCCACTAGCCCGATCGCTGGCGGTGATGATACCCAGCGCTAGAGTGAGCCCTTCACGGTCTTCCAGCGCTACCAGTCGGTGCTGGCTGAAATAAGGACGAGGGATGATGGCCAAACGCTGCCAGTCGACCTTCAGATATTGCGCATTCTGGAAATGATGGCGGAAGCGCTCGGCACGATGTTCTCGTCGGGCGGAAACGTCGCGCCGCCGGGCAGCCTGCGGGACGGGCCGGTCGATGACGCGCGTGCGTGCGCTGATTCGCAGCGGGACCAGCAGATACTCCAGTTCGTGCTCCCGCTGGAAGCCGACCACCACGCTGGGCTCCAGCAGGTCGATATTGGCCCACTTGAGCGCGCCGCCGCCATGGGCCGGATTGACCAGGCCGGTGGTGTCGACGATGATGGCCGTGGCCCCCCTCCCCCGCGCCTTCTGCACCAGCCTGTGCGCGCCGATGACGGTGGATAACATGTGGCCCCGGGGGGAGATGTCGCCGACGAAGGCGCGAAAACGGGGGCCAGCGGGCGGGAACCCATCCTCCCCCGGCTCGCCCAGCGCCAGCGTCATCGTGGTTGGCGGCCCCAGCTTGGCCTGGCCCATATCGCCGTCCACGAAGGCCCGCCGCTCATGCTGCTCGCCCAGGCGGCGATAGAGATAACGGGCGAAGGTGGACTTTCCGGTGTCCGAAGCGCCGATGACCATTATCACGCCGTCAAGCGCAGAAAAAGTGAGGCGCTCCCAGGCCGCGGGAATCTCTTCTCGCATCATTTGTCAAGTCAAGGAAGCAATCGCCTACTCCTCCGCAATGGAGATCGTCTCGATCACGTCGCCGACGGTGATGGATTGGACTACATCCATTCCCTCGACCACTTCCCCAAAGGCAGTGTAGGCCCCGTCCAGGAAAGGCGTTTCCTCCAGCGTGATGTAGAACTGGCTGCCACTAGAGGCGCGTTCAGGGTTCACCTGGTCCCCCTGTCGGGCCATGGCAATGGCTCCCTTGACGTGCTTCAACTCAATCTCGGCCGGCACCGTGTAGCCTGGGCCGCCGGTTCCAGTACCCAGCGGATCTCCGCCCTGAATGACAAAGCTGGGCTCCACGCGGTGGAAGGTTAAGTTATCGTAGAAGCCCTGTTTCGAGAGAAATACGAAGTTGTTGACCGTCTGGGGAGCAGTCTGGGCGTCGAGCTGAACTACGATGTCGCCCTTCTCCGTCGAGATGGTGGCGACGTATGATTTGTCGGTGTCGATTTGCATCTCTGGTGGGGCGTCGTACATGTTGCTGCGATCTGTCGGCTCTTCGGGCATGCTCATTGTTGTAGGCTCCTCTTCTTCCTCTTCTACCGGTACCTCGGTTTCTTCTGGTTCGGGCTCCACGTCCGCCTCGGTGGGCGCGGCTGTAGCGGCAGGCGGCTCAGTCGCCGTCGGCACGGCGGTGGGAGCTGCCGGTTCCGGTTTACCCGGTCCAACCGCGAACCAGACAACCACCAAAATCAATCCAACCAGGGCGATGGCGCTGCCGATCCACCACCACATCATGTTGTTTGATTTTTCCGTAGTCGCATCACGTTGATAATTTTTTCGCTTTCCTCTTCTCTTATTGGCCATAGAACCTCCTCTTGCAAGGGCACGTTGCCCATCGACCTATCGCGTCGCCAATCTGACTACATACGCAAAGAAACGAGAGAAAGCAGAGCCATCTCCCGTCTCCAAGAATGAACGTCAGAAAGTATAGTCGAGGGGTGCGGTTTTGTCAACCTGAAGAGACTATTAAAAAATTCGCTCAGAGGCCCGTCCTCGGGCCGATTATACCAAAAACGGTCATAAATTTTCATTTTCAAAGGTCTGAAACTTGAGGGTCAACAAGCTGACGAGTTCCTGTTTGTACTTCCCGTCGACTTCGGCGATGCAGTCTGAGATTGCTTGTCGGAAGTCTGAGAAGTTTTCGTAGTATTTGGAGTAGAGGCCCCTAGATGACATTTTATCAAGGGGGAGCATTGGAGAGCGCAAGGTTTTGCCG
>CAZANJ010000303.1:0-4435 GCA_964486415.1 uncultured Anaerolineales bacterium | reverse complement strand
CCAAGCGGCGGGTATGGAAACCCGCCCTACATCTTGTGGCTATGTAACTTTTGACTTGCTTCGAAACCCCTGAAAACTGAACACTCCTTCTGTGCGATGGTTCTGGGTAGTACAGTTTGGCGTCGAGATGACCATAACAGTCTGCCAATAGCGCAGACTGTTATGGTAACAATTACTTATTTCTGCCCCTGTTATTTTGTCCAGCGAATGTTTATAATAGTAACGTGAGGCGGAAATTGGAATTTATGGCGTCCCAACACACGAGGAGGTGTGAGATGAAAAAGATGAGACGAACGAACATTTTGCCCTTACTAATTATCGTGGTGCTGGCCCTCTCGGTCGCAGGCTGTGGACAAGCTCCTTCATCGGAGAAGCCGGCAGAACCGATGGCAAGAGCAGAGGGCAGCTTCAGGCTGGGCATCATGGGGCCTTTCAGCGGGCCCAGTGGGAGCACGGGCACGGAGTTCAAGGGTGCCGCCACGATGGCCTTCGACGCCATCGACTGGCGCATCGGCGACTACAAGATCGAACCGGTCTGGATCGACTCGCAGTCGGACCCCGAGGCGGCGATGGCGGCCTACGAGAAGGCCATCGTCGAGGACGGCGTACAGGCGGCCATCCTCAACTGGCACAGCTCCGTGGCGCTCGATTGTATGGACCTGGCGGCCGAGTATCAGACACCCCACATTTTCCCCTTCGGCGCCGCCGATTCGATCACAGAGAAATTCCGCTCCGATCCGGAGAAGTACGGCTATTGGATGAACAAGGGTTGGCCCACCTCCGCCAAGCTGACCACGGCCTACGTGCAGGCGGTGGAGGACGCCATCGAGCAGGGCAAATGGAATCCTGAGCAGAAGAACTTCGCCATCTGGGCGGAGAACACCGCCTGGGGCCGCAATTTCGGCGCGGCGATCAAGGAGCAGTTGGAGGCGGAGGGCTGGACGCTGGTCGCCGAGGAGTACAGCCGCCTTGAGGAGGTTCAGTTCCACGCCATACTGGGCAAGTTCAAGGCCAAGGATGTCGCTCTCGTGGCCTCCACGAACACGGCGTTGCCCTCCTTCGCCGCCTTCATCAATCAGGCGGACGAGGTTGGGCTGGAGAGTCTGATCATCGCCGATGGGCTGGGCTGGGGCGGCGAGTGGTATGAGATGACGGGCTCATCCTCCAACTACATCATCGACCAGATCCCCGGCTGGGCGACAGAGGAAGGGCACGAGTTCGCGGCGGCCTTCGAGGAACGGTACGGAGTCGTGCCCAGTTCGTCGGCGGCCGGCCTGGCCTACGATGGCACCAACATGTTCATCCAGATCGCGGAGCAGGCCCTGGAGGAGCACGGCGAGCTATCCAGTGAGACGGTCTACAAATGGGCCAAGGAGAATCTCCAGACCGGGGAGTGGTCCTACACCGACGGGATTGTGATGGAGGAGTACAAATATACGCCGGATACCTTGCCCGATCCCGTCGTCGGCAAGGGCTACTACATGTTCCCCGTGCGGCAATACATCGAAGGCGAGGGGAAGATCGTCTATCCGCCCGAGTGGGCCGAGCAGGAGCTGCAACCGCAGCCGTAGCCAATCGCGAATCTTGAACCGAAAATAAGCACTCAGACCCCGCTCAGAGAGGGGTTTGCAACCCCCAACTTTTGATTAATTCAAGTTGCTCAAAAGCTCTCTAAAGACGCTGGGTTACAAACCCAGCTTGAGCGGGCTGAGTGGATACAACCGAAAATAGCGAATGCCGAATCGCGAGCTAAATCTGCGATTCGGCATTCGCTATTCATCATTCGTCATTCAACATTCAGCGCATGCAGGCGATGAACACGTCCTCCAGTGAGGGATCGATGATGGTCATTTCACCCGCTTCGATTTCGGCGTGGCGCAGCTCAGCGGCGATGGCCCGTTTTTGCTGTTCCAGGTTGGCGCCGGTGACATGCACCAATGGCCCGTACATCGCCACCTTGTCGAAGGGCAAGAGGCCCTCCTCGCGGGCGATGCGTAGGACCTTGACCGCGCGCGGTGTGTCGGAGGGCGCGATCTCCAGCACTTGATTCTCCATCACGTCCCGCTTGATCTCCTCCGGCGAGCCCATAGCGATCAGCTCCCCTCGCTGGATGAAGGCCAGCCGGTGGCAGTGCTCGGCCTCGTCCATGTAGTGTGTGGTGACGAAAAACGTGATGCCCTCGGCGACCAGTTTGTAGAGCAGGTCCCAGAAGGCCCGCCGGGAGACGGGATCGACGCCGGCGGTGGGCTCGTCGAGGAAGACCAGCTCCGGTCGATGGAGGATGGCGGCGTTGAGAGCCAGGCGCTGACGCCAGCCACCGGAGAGGTCCTGGGTTTGGACGTGCTCGCGCCCTTGCAGGTCGGTCAGCTTGAGCGCCTCTTGAATGCGTCGTTCCAGCAGATCGTTCTCCAGCCCGTAGGCCCGCCCGTAGAAGCGGAGGTTCTGGAGCACGGTCAGGTCGTTGTATAAGCTGAACTTCTGGGCCATGTAGCCGACGCGGGGCCGGAGCCGCTCCGGGTGATCGGCCATCGATATGCCCAGCACCTCTATTGAGCCGCTCGTTGGGGGCAGCAGTCCGAGCATCATGCGGATGGTGGTGGTCTTGCCCGCGCCGTTCGGTCCCAGGAAGCCGAAAATCTCCCCGCGCCGCACCTCGAAGCTGATCCCGTTCACGGCGGTGAAGTCGCCGAAGCGTTTGATCAGGCTATGGGCTGTGATGGCGAAGTTGTTGTGATTCATATTCGTCTCCTTGGAACCGAAAAGCATAATGCTTACTACGTGGTTGACAACGACTCGAAAGGCCATATAATGAATGCAAGTTTGTTTCTTTCAGCATATCCGATTGGGGGTAGTTATGTCAACTCTCGAAGAACACTTATCGTTGGAGACTTCTCCAATTACTGGAAAACTGGATTTTATCACGCGCCGGACCGGAGAGGATGAGGTCATCCTGCTGGGTCAGGCTCTGTGTTTGGGTCTGGATTTGCTCTATCGCCAGACCGTAGAACGGGCTTTTATCAAGGAGGCCATACTTCGTGAACGGGCTATTGCCGTTCTCGGTCTTGAGCGGGTGGAAGAGATAGAGTACGCCAAGCAGGCTCTTGCTCAGGACATTGCCCGAGGATTGAGCTATGACCCAGGCAGCGTGCGATAGCGGGCCGTTGACGCACCTTTGGCAGATCGACTTGTGGCAGGCATTTAGCACGTTTCAACCCCTCCATCTGACTGCTCAAGTGGCGCAAGAAGTCCGTGGGCATGTGTCGTTGGAACAGATGACCACCTTAGCCGATTGTGCTCTTCACCTTCACGACGTTCCCCAGGACGAGATAGATACTCAAACTCAAACCTTTTATCCGGATTTGGAGGTTGCCGATGTATCCAAGCTTCTCCTGGCGCAGCAAATCGATCTGGAATTGGTATTGACAGACGACTTGGATTTGCGTCGTGCTGTGGAGGCTCAGGGACAGACTCCAATGGGCAGCGTGGGTATCTTATTGAGGGCTTATGCAGCCGATCTACTTGACGATCAGACATTGGAGCAGGCGATCGATGATTTGTTTGTCCACAGTACCCTCTATTTGAACCCCAATTTCAAGTCATACGTTCGCGAACGCATCGCGGAGATGCTTGCTCGCTGACGATGATTTGATGATGTAGGTCGGACTGTACCATCTCTACCTTACGTCGCTTCCAGTTCGCCAGTTCATGCAAAGGGAAACCGTGCCAGCGTGATTATTGACGACTACTTCACAGCCATTGATCGCGGTCTCCATCAGAACGTCCAGATCGGTCAACCCAGCCTTAGCCAGGTTTTGTCTGAAGTGGAGGAATGGTTGGGTGATTGATCGCTTGCCACTTGCTCACTGGCAGACTCCCCTAATCCAGCGCTCGCCGCATAGAATAGTGAGATGTGTTAATGAACTCTACCAGCGGATGAAAAGCCTTCATAATCCTCACTACCTCGTTCACCAGTGCATCCCCATTTCCCGCGGATAGCTCCAAAGCCCTTTCCCTGTCAATGCGCTTTCTGACAGATAGATAGGGCAAGTGTATCTGTTTCAGGAGTGTCTCAACGTAGTCAAACCCTTCCGATTTGGGATTTTTGAGTCCATATGCCCCTTTTTTGTGAACCCCTGCTCCCAGATTTGCAACCTCATAGTCCTCGTAAATTTGGACTTGTCTCTGGATACGTTCGGCCACCCGAAACGTGAAAGGTTCAGGCAACGCTGTGACAATCTCGATGAACTCTTGTCTCTCGTTACGCACTTTCTTTCTCAGCCTTTCAATCGCGGGTTTCAATTCCACATTGACAAAAACCTCAAGCCCGTAGTCGTATATTGACACAGTCTGATGAGCCCAGTTACCAAATTTTTGATCCTCTCTGCTCCCATTTTCGGGTCCAAAAAAAGCAACCCAGCAATGGTCATCATAATAG
>CAZANJ010000302.1:0-4435 GCA_964486415.1 uncultured Anaerolineales bacterium | reverse complement strand
GGGTGTGGGGCGAGCAGCCGGTGAGGTCGTTAGAGAAGGCTCGACGAGCGTACAAGCTGTCAGCCAGAGCATCAACGCTAGAGACAGTATCGCCCTCTCAATCATCAGTGTAGCTCCCGATTTCCACGTAGTGCCAGATCCCTTCCCTCAGCGCGTAGAACCAGAGCATGTGTTCATTGGACCTGACGTTGAACATCGCTGGTTCGCAACACTGGTAGTGGACCACTTCGTCGTAGACGACAGGGAGCGTCTCGCCGCCGTAGGAGACGCGCACCTGGCTTCCCCGTTCGAAGAATAACAACGGCTGCCCCTGGAGAATGATGTAGTGGAAGATCTCGTCCACGTCCAGGCGCTGGTTGAGGCTCTCGCCGTTCACGATCACCTCACCCCTGGCCTCCAGAATCCAGTTCTCCCCTTCCGCCAGCAGCCGCTTGATGGGCCGGTCGGCCCTTATCCCTCTGTCCCTATACGTGTACAGGATCTCATCTCCTTGCTTGACCGCGAACTGCCCATCGTCGAGTCTCTCAAGGGTGAGCAGTTCGTCGCCCCGGTAGACGGGGACAACGTAACCCCAATCAGAAAGCGGATGCACCGTGTCTTTCTGGACCAGCAGATATCCCGGGCTTTTGTTCGGGGCGTTTTCGGCCACGAAGGCGAAGTCTGTACCGCTGGCATTTACTGACACGGACCAGACGCGGCGCGGGTTGGAAAGGATCTGCCGATCCTCACAGTGAAAGTCGTAGGATGCGCCTCGCCACCCGGCGTTTTCCTCCGCAGTCAGCCGGCAGTCGAAAGGGGACAGGGTCTCGTTCAACCTGCTCAAGCGCCGTTCGGCGTCGAAATCGCGCCACGCCGCACGCCGGGCCAGCACGTCTTTGGGGATACGATCCAGAAACTCAAAGCCCTGCGGCGTATCCACTGTGGCGGAGACGATGGCGTACTCCTCAACGGTCAGACCGGCGGCGGTAACAACGGTGAGTGATTCGAGCGACGCCGGTGTGCGGGTCGAGGCCTCGGAGGGTGGGGCGGTGGGCTCGATGCAGACGTGGTCGGGCAGCTTAACGCCCGCCGCGTCCAGCTCTGCCTGGAGCGATTCGGGGTCGGCGACGAAGAGAGAGACGCAGTCCCGCTTCACGTCGATGGCGGTTTTCGCCCGGCTGTCGATCTCCTCCAGGATGCCCATTGTCTCCTGCTGGATGGTGTGGAGTTCCTCGAGCGTCGTCTCCGCCTGGCGTATCTCAACCATCTCCTCCAGCGGCCCGCCTTGGACGTAGCGACGCCGGATGCGGCGTTGATCGTCCGTTACGAGGACGATCACCTTGTACTCGGGCTCGTGCTGGATCCAGAGACCGCCGAAGACGCCGGCCTCCTGTTCTTGCAATACGGCGTTGAGCTCGCCCACGGGATCTTGTTGTCTCAACCGCCGGATGGCCTCATCCAGCGGGACGTCGTGAGCCTCCGCGTAGGCTTTGGCGTCACGCTGCAGCGCCTCGCTTACCGGAGACATGGCGCTGCTCTCGGTCGCACATCCGGGCGCGAGGAGGAGGGACATAATCAGAAGCAGGATAACTAACGTGTTGGGCTTTCGCATTATCACCTTGTCCTTTCTGATTGATACGCTATCTTCGTCTACCCTATAGTGGGACGTCGGAGCGGGATGATTTGTTCCATAGTTGGTCATAGTTGTTATGAGAATGGCCAAACGGGATCGCTGCAACAGTCATATCGCTGTTGCAGCGACCCCTAAAGGATGCTGAAAGCTCGCGGCTATCGACGCGGCGTAAGCGTCACCGATCCTATCATTCGTCTCGCACGAGTTGCTCCTTCGCGGCCTGGACGTAGGCGGTGAAGCGCACGCTCCCGTCAGCGTTGCGACCGTGGAAGACCCACACCGGCTGCACGATGGTCTCCGTCGGCGGCTCCGGCGTCGGCGGCGGGCCGTCCTCAGAGCGGACCACGTAGCCCGGCTGCGGCTCGTAGTAATAGGATAGTTCCACCCGATCCACCACGAAGGCACCGTGCAGTTCACCCATCCGTCTCTCGGCCTCGTTTATCACGTTGGGGCCGACGTCTACGGTGAATTGATCGGCGCTGGTAGCGGCCTCAGTCTCCCTCCCGTGCTGGCTGCTGGTCAACCTCAGCAGGGGCAGACCGGCAAAAGTCGCTCTAGGTTGCACGCCCCCGGCGACGAAAATCTGATCAAAGTCCAGGAGGGGATTCTGTCCCGGCGTCAGGAAGTTCTCCACTTCCAACGACTGGGCGAGCACGTAGCGCTGCTCCGTCTCGTGATCGGTGAAGACGGCCACCTGGCGCTCCTCCAACGTCTCCAGTTCGATGTGCCCCAGGAAGCCTTCCATCCGTTCCTCGGGCCAGAGCTTTTCGAAGCGCTCCACCTGGATGGCCTGCCCCGTCGGGCGCCACTCCTCGCCGGCGGAGGCCACCTCACCCCACACCCGGACGTGCAACTGATGATGCTGGGCAAGCTCCTCCAGCAGCTCTTGCGGACCGAGCAGTGGACAAACGGGCAGCGCCAGGGTGGATAGGTGGGCTACTGTGCGCCGTGTGTCACCGTCCACGTAGATAGTAGCGTGGACCACGCCGGTGATCTCCACCCGCTGGCCGATCTCGAAGGGGTGTTCGGTCCACGGGGAAGACGGCGGGGCGGGGGTGGACGTGGCGACCGATCCCGGCCGCGATGACTCCGGGATGAAGAGCAACTGGCCTACGGAGATTTTTGAGGCGTCCACGTCGTCGTTGGCCTCCAGCAGTGCGTCCACGGTGACGCCGTACCGGTCGGCAATCATCCGCAGCGTCTCGCCCTCCTGCACGACGTGAGTGCGCGGCAGCGGGGTGGGCGTAGGCGGCGGCGGCGCGGCGGGGGCCTCCTCGACCGCTTCCACCACCACGCTGGTGGAACTGCTGCTGACGGCGACCGGCGTCTGCTCGGACAGAGGCGGCGTGGTGATGCTCCACCAATCCACGTCGTCGCCGCCAACGGGCCACGCGCCAGCGCAGACCTCGATTCGCTCGCCGTCCTGTAGCTCGTCGGGGGCGCCGGGCAGGCGGTACCGTCCGCTCTCTGGAAGCGCGACAGCCTCAGGAAGCATAGCGGCTTCATCAACCTCTAGCCATGTCTGGCCGTCCTCCGCCACAAATGTGCCCACCAGGCATTGGATTTTCTGCGGTGGGGCGATCTCCCAGTCGCTCATAGCCAACTGCCAGCGCTGCGCTCCGGTCTGGGCGACGATGCTCCCGGTCACGCGCACGTCGTTGTAGCCGACGTCGGTCAGTTCGACCAGGCGCGGGCCAGTCAGGTCGCACCTCACGCCGTCGTGCGCCGTCAGGTAAGCATACGCGTCGCTTCCGTCCTCCGCCACCAGCACCTGCACCCGGCCGGTGACGGTCACCACGTCGCCGACGCTATAGGTGGGCGGGTCGGGCTGGTAGCGGCGTATGTCGGGCGCGTCCGGCGCACTGCGATCGACATCCAGTCGGAAAGGGCGGCCCGCGTCGCCTTCGCTCAGTGCGGCGTAAGCCTCCTCGGCCGGCTTGATGGGATAGGCGTGGCTTCTCTCGAAGATGAGGGGGTTGAGCGCAGCGTAGGTCACCTCCCCGGCCGGGTTGACGGAGATGTGCATCGTGGCGTGATAGCCCACCACGGGCTGACCATCCAGCAGCGGCACGATCTCGACCATGCGGAAGGGATTATCCGCACTCGGCCTAAAGTCTTCCGGCTCCTGAACGCGATACTCGTTGGGCAGCAAGTCGTGCTCCCGCAAGAAACGCACGGCTGCTTCGGCGGCCTGCTCGAAGGGGAGCGGCGCTCCTTCCTGGGCGGCGGCCTCGTCGTCCCCGTAGTGGATCTCGGCCATCGGCCCGAAGCGCCGAAAGATCAGGTGACGGTCGTCGCCGGTCCGGACGAAGATGGCCTCGGGCTCGCGGGGGTCGCGATAAAGCCGCGCGTCAGTGAGGCCAAATTCCCGCGCCCAGGCCAATGCTTCCTCCGGCGTCGCGGGGACGTGGCTTTGGGCCACATATGCTGGTGCCTCGGATGGTGCGTCGGGTAGATCGGCGACCAGGGTCAGCTCGGCGCCGGTCAGCAGGCCGGGCGGCGCGGGTTCCAAGCTCGGCCCGGCGGCGTGAACCAGGCGGGGCAGGGGCGGCGGGGCCTGGTCGCCGCCCAGGGCGAGCGGTAGTACGATAGCCAGTATCAGGGCCGCAGCAGCGGCGGTCAAAGCAATTCCTTTCCTCATTGTCAGACCTCCTTCGAAAACTTGTTTGATCCAGACCATATCTGGCATCCACCGTTGGAGCCAAGAAGGTGAGGGCGCCCGCTCCTGGCGCAGACGCGCCGACAGGCGTTCCACGAACTCGGGCGCCGGTTCGACGCTGCTGGCGCTCAGCCGCAGCGCGTCGACGATGGGGGCCTCCGGTG
>CAZANJ010000301.1:0-4462 GCA_964486415.1 uncultured Anaerolineales bacterium | reverse complement strand
AACTTCTATTTCCTCACTTGCCTCAATCGGCTGTTCAGGTTCGGGCAGATTCAGGGGCATGCCTTCATAACTTTTGATTGGTCCATCTGAGGAAGGATTATCGCCGCGATAGCCGGTGCCGGCCGGGATCAGCTTGCCGATGATCACATTCTCCTTCAGCCCCAGGAGTGGATCCTCCTTGCCCTCGGCAGCCGCTTCGGTCAACACCCGGATGGTGTGCTGGAAAGAAGCCGCCGAAAGGAAGCTCTCGGTGTTCAAAGCCGCCTTGGTGACACCTAACAATACAGGCTTGGCCTTGGCCGGTTGCCCGCCATCCTGAATTACCTGATGATTGACATCCTCCAACTCAAGGCGCCGTACCAACTCGCCGGGCAAAAGCTCCGTATCCCCTGACGCTGTGATTTGCACCTTGCTCAGCATCTTGCGGAAGATGATCTCGAAGTGCTTGTCGTTGATGTTCACGCCCTGCGAGCGGTAAACCTGCTGCACCTCGGAGAGCAAATATTGCTCTGTGGCATCGTGACCAAGCACCTGGAGGATGTGGCGTGGGTTACGGACACCCTCGATGAGCTGTGTACCGGGCGCGATGCGCTGCCCCTCCTCGACCAGCAAGCGACCCGCCTGGGGAATCTTATGCCTGACCTCCCGGCGATCTTCATGAATGAGGGTGATGTGCCGTCCATCGCGCAGGATGCGCCCTTCTTTTTCGGCCAGGATCTGTTGTTCGCCATCCTCGCCAGAGACACGTGCCAGAACCTCGCCCTCGTCGACCTTGCTCTCATCCTCGGCCAGAATCGTCCAACTCGCCTCGATGTCATATTCAAATTTCTTCGTCTTGGTATCGACGATGATCACATATCGCCGGCCCCTGGACTTGTGAAGATGCACAGCGCCGCCGATCTGAGCGATAGGAGCCTCGCTCTTGGGCTTCTTGCGCGCTTCAAACAGCTCCTCGGCGCGCGGGAGGCCGACGGTGATGTCGCCGCCGCCGGATGCCACGCCGCCGGTGTGGAAAGTGCGCAGCGTCAACTGCGTGCCGGGCTCGCCGATGGATTGAGCAGCGATGATGCCAACCGCAGACCCGATCTCTACCATCTTGCCGCGCCCCAGGTCACGCCCGTAACACATTGCACAGATGCCGTGTCGCAACTGGCAGGTCAGTGGGGAGCGCACCATCACTTTCTCAACCCCTCGCTCCTCGATCACTGCTGCGATTTCCTCGTCGATTTCCTCATTGCGATCTAGGATCAACTCACCCGTCTCCGGGTTCGCCAATGGCGCGGCGGCTATTCGCCCGAGCAAACGTTCTGACATGCTCTGCCCGCCGATGTCTTCATCGGCGCGGATCCAGATGCCGCCTTGAGTGCCACAGTCATGGGCGTTGATGATAATATCTTGTGCCACGTCAACCAGACGGCGCGTCAAGTAACCCGCGTCGGCTGTGCGCAAGGCCGTATCAGCAAGCCCCTTGCGCGAGCCGTGAGTGCTGATGAAGTACTCCAGGGCAGAGAGTCCCTCTCGCAAACTACTGCGAATGGGCAGGGGAATGATACGCCCGGAGGGATCGGCCATCAAGCCACGCATACCGGCCAACTGGGAGATGGGGCCAAATCCGCCCTTGGAGGCTCCCGACTGGGCCATAACGGCCACCGATCCTGTTGGATCCTGGGCATTTGAGACCACCTCGGAGACCTGTTCACGGGCCCTTGACCACAACTCGACGGTGCGCGTGTACTGCTCATCCTCGGTCAAAAGGCCGCGCCGGTACTGGCGATTCACCTCAGAGACAATGTTGTCCGTCTCCTTGAGGATGTCATGCTTTTCATCAGGGATGATCAGATCAGAGATGGCAATTGTGGTTCCTGAACGGGTAGCATACTGGAAGCCCAGGTTCTTGATGCGGTCAGCTGTTTCCGTAGTTTCTTCGCGGCCCATTTGGCGGTAACAGAGGCCGATCAGTTCCTGGAGGGTACCCTTGTTCATCGGACGATTTATGAAGCGCAACTCATCGGGGATCACCGCGTTGAAAATGCAACGTCCCACTGTGGTCTCGACGGGCTCTTGGTTGCGCTCCAGGTCCTCATACACCTGCGCTACGAAGACGGGGGAGTGAATGTTCACATGGCCCAGAGAGTAGGCTAGTTCCACCTCCTCAAGGTCAACGAAGAGACGCGGTTCCTCATCGGTGTGCGTGGGGTCATGCATCGTCAAGTAGTAAATGCCCAAACACATATCCTTGGCCGGGGCGACGACGGGCTGCCCGTTAGCTGGCTTGAGCAAGTTGTGACTGGAAAGCATCAGCGT
The DNA here is from genome assembly GCA_964486415.1 of uncultured Anaerolineales bacterium. Taxonomy (GTDB): domain Bacteria; phylum Chloroflexota; class Anaerolineae; order B4-G1; family B4-G1; genus CAZANJ01. Next base: position 2,158 of record CAZANJ010000301.1, on the reverse strand, counting down.
GCGGGCCTCCTGAACTGCCCTCTCCGAAAGGGGTACGTGGACGGCCATCTGATCGCCGTCGAAGTCAGCGTTGAAGGCAGCGCATACCAGCGGGTGGAGGTGGATCGCCTTACCCTCGACCAGCACCGGTTCGAAGGCCTGAATGCCCAAGCGATGCAAGGTAGGGGCGCGGTTGAGGAAGACGGGACGATCCTTGATCACCTCATCCAGCACCTCCCACACCTCTGGTCGGCCGCGCTCGATGAGGCGCTTGGCCGCCTTGACGTTGGTGGCATAGTTGTATTCGACCATCTTGCTGATAACGAAGGGACGATAAAGCTCCAGCGCCATAGTCTTGGGCAGGCCACATTGGTGCATCTTCAGCTTGGGGCCGACTACAATGACGGAACGACCGGAGTAGTCCACTCGCTTGCCCAGCAAGTTACGGCGGAAGCGTCCTTTCTTCCCCTTCAACATATCGCTGAGTGACTTCAACTCACGACGACCGCGACGGGAGCGGGCCTTGCCACGGCTATTGTCGATCAAGCTATCCACCGCTTCCTGCAACATGCGCTTCTCATTGCGCACGATCACATCGGGCGCTCCCAGGTCCAATAAGCGCTTGAGGCGGTTGTTGCGGTTGATGACTCGACGATACAAATCGTTCAAGTCGGAAGTGGCGAAGCGCCCGCCGTCCAATTGCACCATCGGGCGCAGGGCGGGAGGGATGACGGGCAGGACAGTCATGATAATCCATTCAGCCCGATTACCGCTCTTGCGCAGGGCTTCAACTATGCGGAGCCTGCGAGTAGCACGCTTGCGGCGGGTCTTGGATGTACCGTGACGCACCTCGTGCCATAATTCCTCGGCGATATTGTCCAGGTCTATGTTGGACAGGATCTCATAAAATGCCTCAGCTCCCATGCCGGACTTGAAAACCTGGCCCCATTTGCTCTTCAGTTCCCGCAAGCGGGGTTCACCGAAACACTGATAATTGGCCAAGCTCAATAATTCCTCGCGCTTATCGTCAAGTTCTGATCGCCAGGCCTCTATGTCCTGATGCATCTGCTCTTCAATACGAGCGACCTCATCCTCAGTGGCTTGACGCCAACGCTCCAGATCGGAACGCACAGGCGTGATTTTACTCTTTTTCTCCGCTTTCGTCTCTTCCTCCAACTGGCTCAGGTGATCCTGGACAGTTTGATTGAGCAGGCTCAGATGTTCCCGCCCCAAAGTGACACCAGCCTCGCCAATGATGGTACCGGTGGGCTTGAAGACGATCGGAGCCCGGAGAACCTCTCCCTGGCGATCTTCAATCTTCTTTTGCAATGTCTGGGCTTCTTCGATTACTTCTTCCGTCACTTTAGCGAGCTCATCATCCAGGCGGGTGCCGACTTCCTCCACCCGTCCTTCGATATTTTCTTTCTCTTTCTCCAGCCTTTCTTCCAGCGCTTCGACGCTCTCCTGCGCCACGGCTTCTCGCTGCTTCTTTCTTTCTTGAAACTTCTCTTCCAATCTTTTGAGGGCTTTCTGGCGCGCCTCTTCATTCACGTTGATGATAATGTACTGGGCGAAATAAAGCACCCGATCCATGTCGCGCTTGGTGATGCCAACTAGCTTGCTGAGGTGGTTGGGAACGCGGCGAGTGTACCAAGTGTGCGCGACCGGCGCGGCCAGATCGATGTGCCCCATCCGCTCGCGGCGCACCGAGGAGCGTGTCACCTCGACGTTGCACTTGTCACAGATAATGCCTTTGTAACGAACATTCTTATACTTACCACAATAACACTGATAATCCCTGGTGGGGCCGAAGATGGCTTCGCAGAAAAGGCCATCTTTCTCAGGGCGAAGGCGACGATAGTTTATGGTCTCAGGCTTAGTGACCTCGCCGTAGGACCAAGAACGTATCTGGTCGGGCGACGCCAGACTAATGCGCAACTTTCGGAAATCCTGCGCTTCTAGTATCTTGCTTTCGTTATTCATCTCACTTCCTGTCTAATGGGAGGCTCCTGAGTTTGTAGCACAAAGAAGCGCTGGAGGGCTCTTGGCTCAGCGCTTCGTTAGGGTGGATGTATCCGCAATCCAATATTATAAAGATTTTCGGTTTTTTGTCAAATTCACTGTGAACAAGGGAAATCGTAGCGGTTCCAAGGCCCTCCAGAGGCTTTCTGTGGCATTG
>CAZANJ010000300.1:2081-4468 GCA_964486415.1 uncultured Anaerolineales bacterium | reverse complement strand
TACTCGCCTACCACATTTTGTCCAGCACAAACACCGCCCTCAAAACCACGTTGACCTCATCATCGGGCTATGGTAGAATGTCAAGCAGTCTTTGGGCGACCTTCGCTCGAAGCATTTCCCGACGAAATTCTAAGCGGCCCCTCTGGGCCCATTGGAGGAGAAATGACCCGCATTCTTGCCATCGAAACCTCTTGTGATGAAACAGCCGCCGCCGTGATCGAAGAGGGACGGCGCATTCTCTCCAACGTCGTGGCATCACAGGTGGAGCTGCACGCCCAGTATGGCGGCATCTTCCCCGAGATGGCCTCCCGCGCCCACGTCGAGGCCATCGTGCCCGTGATCGAGCGGGCGATGCAGGAGGCCCACCTGGGCTTCAGCGATCTGGACGCCGTGGCCGTGACCCACGGGCCGGGGCTGGCCGGCTCGCTCCTGGTGGGCGTCAACGCCGCCAAGGGGCTGGCGCTGGGGCGCGAACTGCCCCTTCTGGGAATCAACCACCTGGAGGCCCACATTTACTCCCACTGGCTGGAGGTGACAGGAGGCAAGGGGCAAGAGGCAGGAGGCAAGGAACCAGAGTTTCCGCTGCTCTCGCTGCTCGTCTCCGGCGGGCACACCGAGCTGGCCATTATGCGCGATCACGGTCAATACGAGTACCTGGGCGGCACCATCGACGACGCGGCCGGCGAGGCTTTCGACAAGGTCGGGCGGCTATTGGGACTGCCCTATCCCGGTGGCCCGGAGATCGAGAAGATGGCTCGCAACGGTAGACCAGACGCCTTCGATTTCCCCCGCGCCTGGCTGGACGAGAGCTACGACTTCAGCTTCAGCGGCCTCAAGACCGCCGTGCTGCGCCAGGTGGAAAAGTACAGCGCTCCGCCCCGGGGCCGTCTACTGGCGGACCTTTCGGCCAGTTTTCAGGCAGCGGTGGTGGACGTGTTATCGGCCAAAGCGGCACTGGCGGCGGAAACGTTCGACGTGACGGCGGTGTTGCTCTCCGGGGGCGTCAGCGCCAACCAGACGTTGCGCGACACGACGGTCGAGCGCGTGGATGTGCCGGTTCACTACCCGCCGAAGTTCCTCTGCACCGACAATGCCGCCATGATCGGCGCCTGTGCCCATTACCACTTCATCGCGGGGGATCGAGCGGACTGGGATATGGACATAGTGACCGGGCTGCGGCTGGTATAATTCCCCCCAAAACAAGCAACAGAAACGGAATGAAAAGATGAAGAAGGAACAGATCCGCCCCATAGCGTTAGGCATCATCTGGCGCGGCGATGAGATTCTGGTCTTCGAGGCGAAAGATCCAACCAAAAACGAGACCTTCTACCGACCGCTGGGCGGTGGCATAGAGTTCGGCGAACACAGCCTCGAAGCGCTGCGGCGGGAGTTCCGCGAGGAGTTGGGGGCTGAACTCACCGACGTGCGCTACCTGGTTACTATGGAGAACATCTTCACCTACAACGGGCAGCGCGGCCACGAGATCGTCCTGCTCTATGAGGCGACCTTGAGCGATCCATCCTTTTACGAGCGAGAGCGCTTCGAGGTAGACGAAGGGAATGGAATCGTAATGCCCGCCCACTGGGTGCCGCTGAGTGAGTTTCGAGAATACGGCTTGCCGCTATACCCCGATAAACTGCTTGAATATCTGATGAGATTGAAGAATGGCGTAGCGGACAAGTTATGATAAAATGCAAACGGGGGATGAATGACTCACATTAACCTCTTTGACCGGACATTGAAGATCATCGGCCGCAATTATGCCGATCTGCTGCTGCGGCTGGCCTTTCCCGACATCCCGGCACAGTTAGTCGGCACCCTGGAAAACGTCGAGCTCTCGCTGCCGGTGCGCCCGGTGGATTTTGTACATCGAATTGAGCACGCGGGGCAGGAGTATCTCCTGCACATTGAGTTTCAATTGGAACACAAGGCCGACTTCCCGCGACGGATGCACAGCTATCATGGGGCGCTGACCGAACAGTTCAAGCTACCGGTGTTGACACTGGCATTGTACCTGAGACCACGCTCATCGCCGCTGCCCGACGAATACACCGTCTGCCTGGGAGATCGCGTGGTCAACCGCTTCAGCTACCCCGTGCTCCGATTGTGGGATTACGTGGAGGAAATACGCAGCGGACAATATCGGCAGTTGGCGCCATTGCTGGTCACGCTGGTTCAGACGCCCGATGAACACACCCTGAATGAAGAACGTGAATTGATCATGGCGGAGCCCGCCGACCGTAAACGTGCAGATTTGCTAGCATTGGCAGTGACGGTCGCATCCCGCTACTTCGATAAAGCATTTCTGTGGCAGTTCTTCCGTGAGGAGGTAGAACAAATGAGAGAATCATCGTTGGTTGAGGATTGGATTCTGGAAGGGATCGAAC